>JBKPAL010000313.1:0-11356 GCA_046726395.1 Acidobacteriota bacterium | reverse complement strand
GGAAAAAGCTCCATCCAAATCGACGACGTGAAGCATCTCAGCGCCTTGTTCCTGAAAGCCTGCGGCAATTTGAACCGGGTCACCGTCATAAACTTTCAGGTATTCTCTACGGCCCTGCATTAAGCGCACGCACGCTCCATTGCTGAGGTCAATTGCAGGAATGATCAGCATCGTTGTTTCCCCTAAGAGAATACCGAGAAGAATTTAGCGAATTGAAACTAAGACACCTCTACGCTCTTCATTACTTCGTCAAACAAGAAACCATTCGTCGAGATGGCATTGCCGCCGTAAATGGTGCGCTCTCCGTTCCAATCGGTGAATGTGCCTCCCGCTGCCTCAACGATGGGAAGTAGTGCGGCACAGTCCCAAACATTCATCACGGGATCAAGCATGATCTCAGCTCGGCCGGTCGCAACCAGCACGTGACCGTACGCATCTCCCCAGGTCCGTCGCGCGTGAACTCTTCGCTGCAAAGATTCTATGGCAGTCTCATATCCGTATTGTTCGCCGACACCAAAATCGGTGCACAGAAGCAGCGCCTGGTCCAGAGAACCAGTTGTCGAGACTCGAGCTGGCGCCCCATTTCGAAAACAACCGACTCCTCGTGCCGCGCTGACCAGTTCGTCGCAAGCCGGAATGTTTACGACTCCCAGGATCGGCTCACCCGCGCGTTCCACTCCGATTAGCACACCGTAAAGGGGCACGCCATGAACGAATGAATAGGTGCCGTCCACTGGATCGAGAATCCAACGCTGGTTGGAAGAACCTCGAGTTTCCCCTTCTTCCTCACCAAGAATTGAATCATTGGGGAAAGCTTCTGCAATACGAGCACGCAGGTATGATTCTGCTTCGCGGTCTGCAATGGTAACGAATGAATCGTCGGCCTTGCGTTCAGCCACAAACGATCCCCGAAAGTGACGCAGGGTGATTTCTCCAGCTCCCTGCGCAATGTCCACGGCGAAATCGAGGAGATCCTTTAGTTGATTCGTATCGTCGATCATGGTTAAGGCTACGTGTCAATGCTTCTCCCGCCGCGCCAGCTCAATCGCTACGTCTTCGAGCGATAACTCGCGTTGAACAATCAAGACAACCAGATGATAGAGGAGATCGGCGGCCTCTTGAACAAGCGCCTCGCGGTCAGCATTCTTCGCGGCGATAATCGTTTCTGCAGCTTCCTCGCCAACCTTCTTCAGAATCTTGTCGAGTCCTTGATCAAAGAGATAGCTGGTGTAAGAGCCCTCAGGTCGTTCACGCTTTCTCGACTCAATCAGCAAGAAGAGACGGGCAAGCACGTCACCCAGGTCCCTCACGCTATTGTCCGCACTCTCACGGTCAAAGCAGGACGGTGTGCCGGTGTGGCACGATGGACCATTCGGGTGAACCAACACCGTGAGGGCGTCACCGTCACAGTCAACCTGCAGATCCACAACTCGCTGTGTGTGTCCGGAAGTCTCGCCTTTGTGCCACAATCGCGAACGTGAGCGAGACCAGAACCACGTCTCCTTGCTCTCGAGCGTCCTCTTGAGACTCTCAGCGTTCATGAAGGCGAGCATGAGCACACGATGCGTTTCAGCATCCTGCACGACAACCGGAATGAGACCACGCTCGTCAAACTTCAGCGTGTCGATGTCAATGTTCATCTGACAATCACTCCTAACGCTCGCAGATAATTCTTCAGTTCGCTGATCTTGTAATCACCAAAGTGAAACAATGAGGCGGCCAGCACGGCGCTCGCCCCGCCGACGGTTAGGGCCTCGTGAAAATGTTCTAACTTTCCGGCGCCGCCAGAAGCGATCACGGGTATTCGCACGCTGGAACTCACTGCGCGCGTCAGTTCCAGATCGTAACCGTCGCGCGTACCATCTCGATCCATACTCGTTAAAAGGATCTCACCGGCGCCAAGTTGTTCCGCGCGCATGGCCCATTCGACAGCGTGCCATTTCACCTTTTTGCGCCCTCCATGCGTATACACATCCCATGCTTGCTTCCGATTCGACGCGTCTGTTCGGCGCGCATCTATCGCCACCACGATGCACTGACTTCCGAAGGTTTCCGCAGCGGCCCTGATCAGCTCAGGTTGCTCAACAGCAGCAGTGTTCAGCGAAACCTTATCAGCGCCCGCTCGCAAGACAGCACGAATGTCTTCAATGGAGTTCAGACCACCGCCGACCGTCAACGGTATGAACACTTCGTCCGCTACACGGCGCACAAGACTGATGATAATCGCCCGCTTGTCTGACGACGCGGTGATGTCTAGGAATGCCAATTCGTCCGCGCCTTCGCGGTCGTAATTTCGTGCCTGCTCTACCGCATCACCGGCATCAACAAGTGAGACAAAGCGGATCCCTTTGACGACTCGACCTCGGTCAACATCGAGACATGGTATGACGCGCTTAGCTAACATTTTTCGTTGAGCTGATGCCGGCAAAGTTTGCCAGTAGCTCTAGACCTGCTGTCTGACTTTTCTCAGGATGAAATTGCACGCCGTAGATATTTTTTTGAGCAACCACCGAAGGGTACCTAGTCGCGTACTCTGTCTCACCTATGACTACTGAAGAATCACTCGCCTCGCAGTAATACGAATGAACGAAGTAGAAGAAACTTTCATCTGCGATATTTTCCAGGAGGGAATGGCGTGCGCGGATACTCACCTGGTTCCAACCAACGTGAGGCACAAGAGTGCTGTCAGCAAAACGACGCACGTAACCACGCATTAATCCCAGCCCTTTATTCCTTCCGAACTCTAGAGACTCTTCAAAAAGCATTTGCATGCCCACGCATACTCCGAGGATCGGCGCGCCTTCACGCGCCCGATTGGTAATCAACTGATCGAATCCACGTACTTTGAGCTCTTTCATGCACTTTGCAAAAGCTCCGACACCAGGTAGTACCAATGCATCGGCCGCCATCAGGGTCTTTTCTTCATTGCTCACAAGGGCTTCTACTCCGAGCACAGCAAAAGCCTTCTCCACCGAGCGAAGGTTTCCAACTCCGTAGTCGATGATTGCGATCCGTGTCATTGGCAGAGCTACAGCGTCCCTTTTGTGCTCAACATACCGGCAATCCTCGGATCGCGCTCTACCGCTTGCCGCAACGCACGGGCTGCTCCCTTAAAGGTTGACTCCAGAATATGGTGCGTATTACGACCGCGTATCAGGTCGATGTGCAGATTGCATTGCAGGTTCTCGGCAAACGAACGCCAGAAATGCTCGGCCAACTCCACCGAAAAGTTTCCGATTCGCTGTCGATTGGTCTTAGCCTGGTACACCAGATAGAACCGCCCGGACAAATCCACCACCACACGACACAGTGCCTCATCCATGGGCACTAGCGCCGCCCCGTACCGCGCGATACTCGCCTTATCGCCTAATGCTTGCCGAAAACCCTGGCCCAACGAAATCCCGATATCTTCCACCGAATGATGATCGTCAATGTGCAGATCACCCTGACATTCCACTTCGAGATTGAACAAGCCATGACGGGCGAACAATTCGAGCATGTGGTCCAGGAAGGGAAGCCCTGTGTCGATATGCGCTTCTCCTGTGCCGTCCAGATCCAGAGAAATTCTTACTCTAGTCTCTTTTGTTTCACGACGGATGTCCGCCGTGCGCGTCGCTGTCATTAATTTAATCATTGGCTTTCCTCGTCGTAACCGGGAACGATCTACGATTACACGAACTACACAAAATTCGATCTCAGAGTTATCTCTCGCAGTGCTGCAAGCAGCAGATCATTCTCTTCCGGCGTTCCGACGCTGATCCGAAAGTACTTCTCCAATAACGGATACCCGCTGACGTCGCGTACTAAAATGTCGCGCCGCAAAAGTTCTCTAAAGACGACTCCTGGATCGAGCGAAGACCGAACCAACATGAAATTCGCTCTCGAAGGGACTGGAATGAGTCCAGCAATTTGCTTCAACCCATCCTGTAGTCGATCGCGCTCGTTGCAGATGGCCTTGACCAGCGGCTGTAACTTCGACGCTTGCATCTCAATTGCCACTTCCGCCGCGGTTTGCGAGATGATGTTTAGGTTGTAGGGCAGCAACGCCTTGGCAATCTCCTGCACCAACTGCGGCGACGCCAGAAGGTAACCAATGCGCAGTCCTGCCAGAGCCATCGCCTTAGAAAAAGTGCGCAAGACAACAAGATTGCTGTAGTGGTCGAGCAGCGGCACAACCGTCTGGCCCGAGAATTCAAAATAGGCTTCGTCAACCACAACCAGACCACCAAAGGATTCGAGTAGCGCAACAAGAGCTTTTGGATCAAACACACAACCGGTCGGGTTATTAGGTGAGCAGATGATAACCACCGACGGATCCATGGCAGCCACAGCTTCCGTCAGCGCAATGCTGTCGTAGTTCAAATCCGGCGTAAGCGGTACACTGACAACCTCTCCGCCGAGCAACGTCGTGACTTGACGGTAAAGCGCAAAGGTCGGTTCATTTATGACTACGCGTTTGCCACCGTCGATCGTTACCATCAATAGTGCCTGAATCAATTCATTCGAGCCGTTGCCAGCGAGAATGCCTTCCGTCTTCCAACCGCTAAAATGAGCTAGTCGCTCATGCAGTCGCCGCGGCACAAATTCGGGATATCTGGACCAGGCTCGCTGAACCACACGTCTCAGTGTTTCCTGTTTGAGCTCCAGCGGCGCATCCCATGGGTTTTCGTTCTGGTTAAGCTTCACTCGCGTCTGGTAGGGATTGAGTGTGTAAGGTCGCAATTCGCGCACACAAGTCTTGACAGCGTTCAGGGAACTTTCCGGGCCAGATATCCGAGGACCAGATGTTCCTGACAATCTCTCCGATCCTGATCTGCCCGAGTCCGATCTGAGATCTGAATTTTCAGATTTGATATTCATGTCATCGTTCCTGAATCAAGTCATTTATCCGTCAGCCGAATTAAGCATCTATTCTTCATCCGAATCACTCATCCATCTTTCATCCGAATTAGCGCCGAAGCCGCGTGACCATCAAGACCCTCTGCCTCGGCCAGTGCCGCAATCAGTGGCGCGCTTCGCTTAATATCTGCTGGTGAAAATCTCAACAGACTTGTTCTCTTGACAAAATCCGCCACGCCTAATGCGGATGAAAACCGCGCTGCTGCGGCCGTCGGCAATACATGGCTTGGTCCCGCCAAGTAATCACCCACTACCACCGGTGTTTGTTCGCCGAAAAAGATCGCGCCGGCATTTGGAATTTTCGAAGCGATAAGTTCCTCATCACGCGCAATGACCTCTAAATGCTCTGGTGCCAAGTCGGTGACAAGTGCACACGCCTCATTCAAATCACCAACGATGACAATCGCGCCAAACAGGGCAAGCGATTCTTTAATCACATTAAGGCGGGGAAGATTGCGAGCTTGATGGACCAGCTCTCCCTGAACTTGAGCGGCCAGCCTTTCGCTGGTTGTGACCAAAACTGCTGACGCATCCTCGCCATGTTCTGCCTGAGCGAGCAGATCACTCGCCACAAATGAGGCGTCGGCTGAATCGTCTGTGACAATCACAATCTCACTCGGCCCGGCTATTGAATCAATACCGACAGCTCCGAAGACCAGACTCTTGGCTGCCGCCACATACTTGTTTCCCGGCCCTGTGATCTTATCGACGCGCGGAACTGTCTCAGTACCATAGGCGAGAGCTGCGATTGCCTGGGCGCCCCCAACTGCATAGACCTCCATTACACCAAGTTCCAGCAGCGCTGCGGCAACTGCGGGACTCCTGTGAATCGTGCCTGGAGGCGTTGCTACTGCGATGCGCTTGACACCAGCGATCTGTGCCGGCACCACGTTCATCACCACTGATGATGGATAGCTAGCTGTTCCGCCGGGTACGTAAAGCCCCACAGCATCGAGTGGCGTAATTCGCTGACCCAGCCAGCTGCCAACTTCGTTTTGAAACTCCCAGGATTGCGGCCGGTCGAATTGATGAAAGGCACGAACCCTGCGAATGGCCTCGCGCAATGCTGACAACACGTTTGCTGATGTTTGCTCCGCGCTGACGCGCAAATTCTTCTCACTAACGCGAAGATCATCGGCCCTAAGATCACAGGCATCGAAGCTTGACGCATACTCAAGCAAGGCTGAATCGCCACGGCGGCGCACATTGTTGATGATCGCCGCTACCTGGCTCATTAACTCGTGATCAAAGGCGACGTTGCGCTCGCGGATGCGCTGCAGTTTCGCTGCAAGCCGATCTCTTTCGCGACTGTGAATAACTTCGATCATCGTTTAAGTCCGACTTTTCTCAGTCTCCTCTGTGTCTCTCCGGTCCTCTATGTTTATTTCCATCCTTAAAATGAGCGGCGGTATTGGATATACACCTAGGACCGAAGAAGCACAGAGGAAACTTGAAAGAAAACCTATCTGCCCGATGTCGAGCTAAGCACCTCCATGAGCTTTCCGACCGCTGCCGCTTTCAATTGATAACTAGCCCTATTCACAATTAGCCGTCCTGTTGATTCATCGATCACTTCAACTTCAGCTAACCCGTTCTCTCGAAGTGTCCTGCCTGTTTCCACCAGGTCGACGATGCAATCGGCTAATCCCAAAGATGGAGCCAGCTCAACCGAACCAGAAAGCACGATGATCTCAACGGGCCGCCCCTGGGCACCGAAGTGAGCGGCAGCAATCCGTGGATACTTTGTCGCTACCCGAAGCATGCCGAGACCGCTGAGTGACGCCCCAGCCTTGGCCGCAACAACAATCCGGCAACGACCAATCTCGAGCGTCAGCGGCTGCAAAAAATCAAACTCCGACTCGAGAAGAACGTCACGACCAACGACGCCACACTCCGCTATGCCGTGTTCCACATAAACCGGTACATCAGCAGGCTTCACAAACAGGAATCGGTAACGACCCTCTTCGTCTTCGATCGAGAGCCGTCGCGAAGAGAAGGCTTCGGGCCGCATGCGCACGCCCGCGTCAGCCAGCAAAGCTAGCGCTTCGGATTGCAACCTGCCTTTGGCTACCGCAATAGTTAATTCAGTCAACGATTTCACCCCACCAAATCCAGAACCACACGTTTCCCTTCCGCGCGTAGATACATAGCATTGCGAAGCAGGTCAGCCGGATCGCGCGTGGTCAAATTGCAGCGTTCCGCTACTGGCCCACCGGTTTCGGAAATATCCTCGCAGCGAAAACGAAGCACGTCTGTGAGGGCGTCCAGATCCATCACAAAGCCGATCGCTGGTTCCACTTTGCCAAAACTAGCGGTGAGACCGTCGTAGCGGCCTCCACTCCCCACGCGCGTGCCGGCGCCTTCGACGTAAACTTTGAACGTGAGGCCGGTGTAGTAATCGAGTCTCGAGACGTCTCCCAAATCGATCTCAAAAGCACTGTTTAGACCAAGTGATTCGATGACATCCCATAAAGCTTCAATCCGTTCCAGGGCCGCTTGGGATTGTTCATTTCGGATTAACTGTCGGGCCCAGCTCAACGTCTCTCGCTTGCCGGAAAGCCTCCCGATTTGAGCAAAGGCCCATGCTTCATCGGTTGAGTCGTAAGGTGCGAGAAAAGCCTCGAGATCGGTGGCATTACGAACGTGGATCAACTGGCGCATTCGATCACGAGCGGCATCATCAAGCGCTAATGCGCCGGCGATTCCATTGAAGATTCCGGCATCGTTAAGCGTAATCGAGTAATGGCTCTCGAGATTGAGTCGACTAAGAAACTCTGAAACGATGGCTAATACCTCGAGGTCTGCCACGTCGCTGTTTGTCCCAATGAGCTCGCAACCGATCTGAGTTGACTCTCTTTTCCATTCAGCATGCGACTGTGGTTTTTGCCGAAAGACAGGGGCGGCGTAGCAGAAACGCAACGGTCGTTCACGTTCTGCAAAGAGGGTAGCGGCGGCACGCGCTGTGGCAGACGTTACATCCGGACGTAGCGCTAACAAGCGCCCGTCAGTGTCGGTGAAGCGGAAAGCACGATGGGCTTCGGCGCCCATCCCATGCTCGAAGAGCGAGTAGTAATCGACTGTAGGGGTAGTGATCTCTTCGTAGGACCAACCGTGAAAAGTACTCATCGCGGTGGCCTCGATCCAGCGGCGCAAAGAGGCCTCGCGACCAAAGTAATACCGCATCCCGGTCGGAATTTTGGAAAGTGGTTCAGACATAAGGTCAATACTCCTGGATCACTTGCTGCTGTCGAGGCCTGCCGGGTTAAAGAAAAACCCGCCGCCAAAAGTCGTTGGCAGCGGGTTCCGAAGGTCTTTGTTGTGAGCTTTTTGACTACTCTTGCTTGTCTTTCAACGGGCTTCTCACAAACACCAACGCGCTACCTCCGCGCCAATAATGGCCGGTATGATGGTGTGCGCCGTGGTGATGTATGTGACTGAAGATCATGAATCTAAGCTCTTGATGCCTAGGTTTATACCGAAGCATTTCGCGGGTGTCAACGACTCGGGTGTCCGCTATTCAGCTTTGTCTCAAAAGTCGCTGTCATTCACACCGGGCTTCAGCCCGGTGATGGACGAAGCTAGAGATGAGTCGAACCGTTTTAACGGTTTGCTCTTCATCGCCAGGAACCTATTAATACCAAGGATCTTCAGTGAACGAGGAAACCGTTAAAACGGTTAATTTCACCACCCGTGTCGTCCTCACCGGGCTGAAGCCCGGTGTGAATGACAGCGGACTTTTGAGGCAAAGCTCTTCTCAATTTATAGGAAAGCACTCAACGTACACCCTGCAACATCGACATCGAGAACGCGCACCGTCGCCTTAACACCATGGTTGCGGAACTTTTCCGCAATCGTTTCGCCTATCTCACTCAAACGATCGTTGGCCAAAGCGACAATGCTGGGCCCAGAACCACTCAATGCCATTCCCAACAGGCCAGGCTGAGGCGGTGTCGCCAGGGCCTCGGCCAATCCCGGAACGAGCGACTGTCGCTGGGATTGATGGAGCTGGTCTTTCATTGCCTCCCAGATAAGATCATAAGCACCGGTGTCCAGTGCGGCAGAAAACAAAGCGACACGCTGCAAATTAAAGACTGCGTCGGATCGATTCACTTCACCTGGCAAAGCACTCCTAGCTTCGGACGTCTGGACCGGGAAGTCAGGGGAAACAACAATCACCTTGAGCTCCGCGGGCCAGGACTTCTTGATCACCACAACGTTTCCATCGCCTATCACACAGCTGACAACGAAACCACCGTGGAGAGCCGCGGCGACGTTGTCTGGATGCCCTTCCATTTCTGACGCATAACCCAGCACGCGTTCCGATGCCAGCTCTCTTTTTGAAAGCAACGAAGCGAGTCTGATGCCGGCAACGATTGCAGCGGCACTGCTGCCGAGTCCGCGTTCAATGGGTATTTCGTTGTGTACCTCGAGCTGCACTGGGGGCAGCTGCCAGCCCTCACGCTCAGCGGCGAAGCACATGGCCCGAAAGATTAAGTTGTTTTCGTCTCGAGACGTTTCCCGAGCGCTCGTCTCTCCACTATGAGTAATCACCGTGAAGGGTTCCGCTCCCTCCGGCAACACGGTCGCGTTGACTATCAAATAGAGTTGCAAAGCCAGGCTGAAACAATCGAACCCAGCGCCCAGATTGGAAGTAGAGGCGGGTACTCGCACTGTAAACGACGAGCGCGGGTTTAGGACCAAATGTCTTATGGAGAAGTGATCGCCGGCGCTTTCCACTTAGATCATCCTCAGTCGCAGACTGCTTTGGCTCAAAAGTCGTTTTACTTCGGAAGTAACGATACGGCTTTGCCGCCCGGTGTGAGGCGGCGGCTTCGCCCCGCCGTAACGCGCCTACTTACTTGTGGGCTGTGCCCTTGGTTCGGGCTCGCCCTAATCAAGTGAAAATCAAGTGAAACTAAGGAGCTGAGCCCGCACCAAGGGCACAGCCCGCTCTCAGGCTACATGCTTGCGGCGGGGCGAAGCCGCCGCCTCACACCGGACGGCAAGCCGTAATCGTCGTTTGAAAGGCAAAGCCGTCGCAGACTAACCATCCACAGAACTTAGGCGGGGGCAAAGTCACTTTCCCAAACTGAGAGGTATCAGCGACTCGGGCTTATCACAGTCTTCTCTCTCTCTCAGCTCAATCTCGTAATCCGTGGATACGTCATCCCTTCCGTCGCAAGTACTCGAGAATCGCAGCCTTTGTCGGATCCACGCGAGCGGGTGCGTTTGTATATGACCCTGCGAGCTTTCGGTGCTCTCCATTCTCGTTCTCGATATACAGCTCGCCCTGGTGATAGTTGATCGCGTAATCCGTGTCCTTAAGTACATGCCCCGTCAATACAGCAACTACATCCTCGGCGGGATCGATAAAGGCAGAACTAATAAGACGCTTAATGCCAGCAACAGTCGTAGCCGAAGCCGGTTCGCACCCGAGTCCATCTCTGCCGATGATCGCCTTTGCGTCAGCAATCTCTTGCTCGCTAACCGTCAGCACGGTTCCATTGGTCCATTTGACTGCGCGCAACGCCTTCTTCCACGAAACCGGCGCACCAATCTTGATGGCTGTCGCCAACGACTTCGGATGCTCGACCGGCGTCAATTCATTTGTACTATCGAGTGAACCAGCTGATTCTGAAAAGTATTGAGCGAAGGGGGCCGCACCTTCAGCCTGCACCACAGTCAGTCGCGGCACGCGATCAATCAGTCCGATATCCTGCAGCTCTTTAAATCCCTTGCCCAGCGCCGAGCTGTTACCCAGATTGCCACCGGGAACGACTACATGATCCGGCACGCGCCAATCACGCTGTTGCAACATCTCCGCCGCCACCGTCTTTTGACCTTCAAGTCGAAAAGGATTGATTGAATTGACGAGATAGATTGACTCGTCTTCCGCCAACTCGCGAATCACGCGCATTGAGTCATCAAAGTTGCCATCCAGTTCCAATACGACAGCGCCGTAATCTAAACTCTGCGCAAGCTTGGCGTGGCTGACCTGACCGCGTGGCACCAGGATGGCGCACTGCAACCGAGCCCGCGCAGCATACGCTGCGAGGCTGGCTGCGGTGTTACCTGTACTGGCACAAACCACAGTCCGCGCGCCCAGAATCAAGGCCTGAGTTACAGCCGTCGTCATACCTGTGTCCTTGAACGAGCCAGTGGGATTTGAACCCTGATGCTTGAGACTTAAAGACTTGAGTCCAGTGTAGGACGCGGAAATCGGAGCGGTGTAAAGCGGCGTGTTGCCCTCGTTGAGCGAGACTACGGCCGGGTCTTTGCCAAACGGCAACAACTCCCGGTACCGCCAAACTCCACTGTGGTCGCGTACGTCGAACGACGCAAGGCGATTGGTCCATAGAACGCGCAACTGTTCAGGATCCAGAGTCGCAAAGTCCTGCTCGACGTCCAGTAATGCACCACATCTCGGGCAAACATAAAGTGGTTCATTGAGGGAGAA
>JBKPAL010000312.1:0-4229 GCA_046726395.1 Acidobacteriota bacterium | reverse complement strand
CTATAACTTCGACTGACTTTCCAACAATCGCGGGATTAAGCGAACGCTGTGGAGTCGCGACAACTTTCGCGAGCTGTGCTGCTTCGGAAGTTGAAACGAAGTAAGCTCCCTGTGCTTTGAATTGTTCGCGCACCGCCTTTTCGATAGGAGCATCGCAGACCACAGCTTGTTCTGAAGCGCAGATAGTGCCGTTGTCAAAACACTTTCCGGTCAAAATGTCCTGAACCGCTTTTGGAACATCGGCAGTTCTTTCAATGAACACCGGGACATTGCCTGGTCCAACACCGAAAGCCGGCTTACCAGATGAGTAAGCAGCACGCACTAGGCCAATGCCACCGGTCGCAAGGATGACGGCAGTTTGCTTGTGCTTCATTAAAGCCTCGGTACCTTCAATTGTCGCCGTGGTCATGCAAGCGATCGCATCGGCGGGCAATCCTTCTTTCACACCAGCCTCTCGCATCACTCGCGCTGTTTCGTTGATGCACCGTGCAGCAGAGGGATGGGGCGAAAGCACAATCGCGTTCCGTGACTTGATTGCAATTAGTATTTTGAAGATTGCAGTAGAGGTGGGATTCGTTGATGGAACGATGCCAGCTACAACTCCGCGGGGACTCGCAATCTCGACAACATCTTTCGACTCGGAGACGACGCCTACCGTGCGCAATCCGCGAAAGTAGTTCCAGACATCTTCAGCAGCAAACCGGTTCTTTTCCCGCTTATCATCCGGAATTCCGAAACCAGTCTCTTCGACGGCTATGGCTCCAAGCCGAGCTGACTCCCGGAGCGCAGCTCGCGCCATTGCTTCGCATATCTGATCGATCTTGCTTTGCTCGAAACGAGCTATCTCAGCCTGGGCCTTGTGCGCAGCCTCAACAAAATCTCTTGCCTGTTGTACCGAAACAAGGTCCTTATCCGCTGACATGATTTCACCCCCAAACTACCGGACGTTGCGCGATCGCCATTATTCGTTAATGGAAATGGCAATCACTTCGCCCTATCCTTGTTTGCATCACGTACTCCGGCCTGCAACGAGCGGCCTTGGTCACCTTGACTCAGCTGGCTGCGCGCGCCGCCTTGAAGTGCACGCTCATCAGGACTCAAACCTGTTCGGCCATCTACCGGCAGTACGCGTTCGACTTCTGCGTGCGGACGAGGTATGACATGAACGCTGATTAACTCACCAACTCGACGCGCCGCTGCTGCTCCGGCGTCTGTTGCAGCTTTCACTGCTCCGACGTCGCCCCGCACGAATATCGTTACGTAACCCGCACCGATGTATTCCTTTCCCAGCAGCTGGACGTTGGCAGCTTTTACCATCGCGTCCGCAGCCTCCACAGCACCAACGAAGCCTTTGGTTTCCACCATTCCGAGTGCTTCTAAGGGCATCTCACGTGTCCTCACTTTTCTAATTGTAGAAATTAAAGTTGATTGTAGCTGGTACGCGGCCAACGTATCACCGTGAGCATTAAGAATCAAGGACGGTTACATCCGCAAATTACACAGATTACGCAAAACATAAAGGCAGTGAGCAGTAAGCAGAAACGAACTTGCCTGAAGGGCAGAGCCACTTTCTCAAGTCCAGACGGCACAGCCAACTTCTTAACTTTTAACTTCTGCTTACTACCGCTTTTTGACTTCTGCCTACTATGCTTCTGACGCTTCTGCTTTCAGTTTTTCTGTGTAATCTGCGTAATCCGCGGATGGATAACAGTTTGACAGCGTTTAGCAGTGCAAGCTATATTGCGGCCTCGCACTGCAGGGCTCTTATATATAGCGGTCTGAGTTAGGGCACTTCACGCATTTAACACGCAAACAATAACCACTCACCGAACCAACAGCGTAGGGGCTGACGCGATTGGTATGGAAGTTACTATAGGTGAACAGTTACGACTCGCACGCCAGGAACGTGGTGTTCCCCTCCGTGAGATCTCCGAACAAACTCGAATTTCTGTTCACTACCTCGAAGCCATCGAAGCGAACGACTACAAGCGGTTGCCCGGCGGAATCTTCAATCGCAGCTTCGTAAGAGCTTACGCAAAATACATCGGATACGACGAGAAGCAGGCAATAGAGGGCTACGCACGTTATATTCGTGAGCAAGGAGAAGGGACTGATGAAGTCTCGACCACTCCACTTCACTCGAAGGTGTACACCGATGCTCCGGCAACCCGCTCGCCCGTGTTAACAGTCTTTCTAGCAATAGTTATTCTCGCGTTGCTGACACTGGGAGCACTAGCCGCGCTCTATTGGGTCCAGCGAAAGCAGGTGGTGCAGACTAACGATAAAGCGACGAATCTGCTTACAATGGTTGGCAAGCCCAACAAACAATCGACTGAGTCGCTGGATTCTGGAATCTGGAACGCTGATTATCGAAGAGTCTTACAATAAGGAGTTTCTCGACACGCCTCGTTCAGCGAGTGCGCACGTACAAGATTGTGCGCCTAAATTTTGCAAATGAGACTACTGCCCGCCGGAGATGGCGGGCAGTTTGTTTATAACCTTTGAGCCGTTAGGAGTTTTTTTAAAGCCATCATGATTACTACTGACATTCCCGAGGGTCTAACTTTCGACGACGTGCTTCTTGTACCAGCGCGCTCGGATGTCTTACCCACCGAAACAGATACATCAACCCGACTCACGCGAAACATTCGTCTGCAGATCCCTTTGTGTTCAGCAGCCATGGACACAGTAACCGAAGCAGCGCTGGCGATTGCCCTGGCACAACAGGGCGGAATCGGAGTCATTCATAAGAACCTGACGATTGAGCGACAGGCCGAGGAAGTAGATAAGGTCAAACGCTCTGAATCAGGAATGATTGTCGATCCGGTGACGATTCGGCCCGACCGCCCAGTCCGTGAAGCGTTGCTGGTTATGGAGCGCTACAAGATCAGCGGCGTACCGGTAGTAGACGAAACGGGCCATCTGGTCGGCATCATTACCAATCGCGATCTCCGCTTCGAAACGCGGTTCGATATTCCAGTTTCAGAAGTTATGACGAAGCAACCGCTCGTCACGGTGCCGGTTGGCACAACCCTGGAGCAGGCGAAGTCAGTACTGCAAAAGCATCGAATCGAAAAACTGCTGGTGGTCGATGAGGACAAACACATCAAAGGTTTAATCACCGTCAAAGACATTCAGAAGGCAATCAAGTATCCCTCTGCAGCAAAGGACAATCTCGGCCGGCTGCGTGTCGCAGCAGCGATCGGGGCCACAGGTGACTTCCGCGAACGTGCCGACGAATTAGTAAGGGCTCGCGTAGACTGCCTGGTTGTGGATACGGCACATGGTCACTCATCACGCGTGATTGAAGCTGTTCGCGAGATGAAGAAGCGACATCCTGAAACTGATGTGATCGCCGGTAACGTCGGTACGCACCAAGGTGCAGAAGAATTGGTCGAAGCCGGCGTGGATGCGATCAAGGTAGGCATTGGCCCGGGTTCGATCTGCACCACTCGCGTTGTCACCGGAGCTGGAGTTCCTCAAATCACTGCTATCCAGTCGTGTGTGAGTGCTGCACGTAAGAGTGGCGTGCCTGTTATCTCTGACGGCGGCGTTAAGTTTTCTGGCGATGTGGCGAAGGCAATTGCAGCCGGTGCGGACGTCGTGATGATCGGCTCACTCTTCGCCGGCACTGAAGAAGCGCCGGGAGAAGTAATTTTGTTTCAGGGCCGATCATTCAAGACTTATCGCGGCATGGGTTCAATAGGAGCCATGCGCGAAGGATCGCGTGATCGCTACGCGCAAGAGACTACCGAGCTGGAATCGAAACTTGTGCCTGAAGGAATAGAAGGTCGAGTGCCTTACAAGGGCACTCTTGCTGATATGGTTACTCAACTTGTTGGTGGGCTCCGTTCTGGGATGGGCTATACCGGGTGCCTGACGATCACAGAGTTTCAGGAGAAGAGTCGTTTCATTCGCATCACTTCCGCTGGTCTGCGCGAATCTCACGTGCACGATGTGATCATCACAAAGGAAGCTCCCAACTACAGACTCGAGTAACTGACAACGAACTAATGAACTTTGCCCGTGGCCCGTGGTCAGTTGTCCGTTGTCTGTGTCTGTAGCAGTGATTGGTTTTGGTTAGTGTCGTTTCGTGTTATTTCGTGGATCGCTTTTTAGGTATCCCTTCGAAAGAACATCCACGAAGGAAAACGAACCGACACTAATTGCTTCTAGATGCCACCAACAACGGACCACTGACAACGAACAAAGACCGAAGACCAAAGACC
>JBKPAL010000311.1:0-7931 GCA_046726395.1 Acidobacteriota bacterium | reverse complement strand
TCGCTCAAACCGAAGAGTTGCTTGATCTCACGAACCGAGTAGTTTGATTTGACACGTTGATAATCTGCCTTGGCCGGGACAGGTGAGGGGAACGATAGAACCTTATTGTGGGTGTCGTTCATTTAACGCCGAACGCTTAAGAAGCTTTGCGCTTCTTCACTGCCTTGGGCTTGACCAGAGAAATTTGCGGTTTCTTCTTCGTTGCTTGTGGAGCTTTGACCATCGGCTTACGAGTTGAAGCCTGCAGACTCTTCTTGAGTGCGCTCATAATATCAAGTCGCGGTATTTCTTCAACTTCGCCCACTTCCGTAATCTGCTTGCCTTTGATCTTAGATTCGATCAGAGTCTTCAGTGCTTCGTGATACTGATCTGTCGTATCGATCTCCTCGAGCGTTGTCACCATCTGCTCGACAAGAGTAGTAGCAAGCTTCATTTCGTTCTTGTTGAGATCCTTTGCGTTCTCGATCTCAGGAACGTCCTCCATCTTTCGCATCTCATGAGGGTAGTGCAGCTTCTGGAGCACGAGGCCATTCTCGTGCGGGAACACTGCGACGAGATCTTCACGATCCCTTAACACGACCTTGCCAACGCCAACCTTACCGGTTTGCCTCATGACTTCTCGTAAGAGTGCATAAGGTTTCTCCGCCACTGCTCCGTCTGGTCCAGCAAAGTATGGAGCGTCATAGAACGTTGCTGGAATCTGGTCAGCATCAACGAAGCCTACGATATCGACTGCCTTCGTTGTTTTGATCTTGATCTTCGCAATGTCTTCTGGCTCGACGATGGCGTAGCGATCAGGTTCGTATTGATAGCCTTTCGTGATCTGGTCATTGCTCAACACATCGCCACACTTCTTACAACGCTTGTCATATCCAACCGGACCGAAGTCGTCGCGATGCAGTTGATTGAAGCTGATCTTTTCGCTTGTTTCGATAGCGTTGTAGATACGGACGGGAATGGCTACAAGCAGGAATCTGATATGACCTTTCCAAATCGATCTCATCATCATCTCCTCGGGGCTCCATCAATTCAGACCATGGGGTCTGGGCGAGCCTGAACCTGTCAACCCTCAAAACGGCCTCACCGGCTTTTGGCCGGTGAGTGGTCGTATTATCGGGGTCACTGCCGAGGATGTAAAGCCTTATTTGCTCTCGCTTTCGCGTGCTTTCCTGAAGTATCAAATTAGCTAAAGTGCATTCCTCAAAGCAGTTTTCATTGCATTAGCAGACTGCCACCGTTGCGCCTGATCTTTATAGAGTGCTCGATCAATGATTTGCGCGACCGCGGGAGGAACATCAGGGAGCTTTTGCTGGATCGGAATCGGCGGCTGTTCGAAAATCGCTTTTATCGTTTCAGCCACACCCGTATTCCCACTGAGGTCGAGCGCGATTTCTCCGGTCAAAAGGCTGTAGGCCGTCATGCCGATCGCATAAATGTCCGACTGCGGTTTCACGTCGCGGAAGTTTCTCAACTGCTCAGGTGGCATGTAGGCGAGTGTCCCAGCCATCTCTCCAGCTACGGTCACTCCACTCATGCCCGATTGCTTGAAGCTCTTTGCGAGACCAAAGTCTGTAAGCTTCGCAACTATGTTGGGCCATGATCCGCTGATGAGAATGTTCTGATCTTTGATGTCGCGATGAATAAATCCTTGAGAGTGAGCGTGTGCGAGTGCATCAAGTGCTTGAGTGATTATGGAAATCGTTTCAGGGTAGGGAAGCCGACCTCCACAAGCATCTGCAAGTTTCGAGGCGTCTGGTCCATCCACGAACTCAGTGATGAGGTACACCACGCCATTGTTTGTGCCTCGATCCAAGAACTCCACGATGTTCGGGTGTTTCAATGACGCTCCAACATCAATCTCACGCATGAACCGGCGCATTGCTTTGTCGCTGACGGCAAACTCTGGCAGTAAGGTTTTGATCGCGACTGCGCGACCAGTTTTCTGTTCGCGTCCCAACATCACACAACCCATTCCGCCGCGACCGAGAACTCTCACGATGTCATAGCCAGGTACAGGTTGTGGGTTTCGCTTCAATTCCTCGCGGCAGTCTTCGCAGAGGTACGTCAAGCTTTCATCTGGTCCAGATGCTTCAGCTTGAGAACGCCTTCCGCAGCCGAGACAAGCGATCGTTACGATAGTCGGCTCACTGGTGAAATCAGCGTCGGGCAAGGTTGAGTCAGCCAGCGCATCACTTCTTACTTCAACCAGCAGCACGGTAGCGCCGCCTTGAATCAGATCGCCGTTCTTCAGATTGGCTTCTCGCACGCGCTGGCGATTGACGAACGTCCCATTAGTCGAACCAAGATCTCGCAGAAAGCAATGAGGGGGATTGATTTCGAGGAGGCAGTGATGACGAGAAAAGAAACGATCGTCAGGAAGGTAAAGGTGAGAATCGTCTGTGCGACCAATCAGGAAAGTATCAGGCTGGCTGAACTGAAAGACGCGGCCTTGATATGGACCGGCAATTACTTTCAGGTTCACTTGCATCGTTGTTACGAGAACTAGCGACGAATCTCGAGATCATCAAACACGACTTCTGCTGTATCGCTTGTATAGAGGCCTACCAAACCGCGCTTGAAGTTCTCTTCATCCGTAATGCGATCGATGTACTGACCGTTGATGTAGAAGCTTAGCTCGTTGCCCTTGATTCGCACCTCCAAGCGATTGGGGTTCGTGCCGCCACGAATCACCGATGATTTGGTCCACGGCACCAACGCTTTCTGGTTACCTTCCTTGTGCATCACGATTTCGTACTGTGGTTGATCTCCCGTGAAAATCAACAATCCGTAATCTTCCAATTCATTGTTGTTTTTCTTTTCGCCATGCACGATCAAACCGTAGCCTGAAGTTGGCGAGTCCCCGCTTACACTGCGTGTGGTTACCTCGACCGTGGCGTTCTCTGTGTTGTAATCGTCGTGCGGTGCGTACATGACGAGAAATGTCTTCTCTTTCGAACGCATGTGATACTGCTCGTCGGCGTACCAGATCTGGCCAAACTTCGAATCGCCAGTGCCCCACTTCCGCTCGCTAAAGTCATCAGCTAAAGAAGAGGGTAACGTGGAAGCGTTTGTGTTCGTCGAGCGGTTTGAGTTGCTCGAGATGTTTATGTTGCGTGGACGTTCGGTCGTGTTTGAATTCACGGTGGAGTTGCTGTTGTTGTCTGTGCTTAGACTAGCCACCGCGAAGATCATCACTAACAAACCAATTCCGATGATAGCTAAAAACGCAAAGCCACCGAGGACCCACCAGATAGCACTTGATTTCTTTTTTGGTTCGGGCACGGGTAGCCATTGGTTAGGTGCCTGCATTTCAGGGACGCGATTCACCGGTGGGCCAGGCTGACGATATATTTCGGTCGGTGGTGGGTCTCCTGTATTACGCGCACCTGGATAACGGATAGTGGCGTTTGGATCGATGCCGGCAGGAGCCACACTCATCAGCGCCGTTCCATCCTCGAGGCAAAAGTTGAGCGATGGATCGGTATATGTTTGGTTGCAGGTAGGACAGCGTTTCATGTTTTAGCTTGGCTCGCTAAAGAGGTTTAGGAACGGGCGTTGTGAGTACAATTACGGCAGACGTCAGAATTTAAAATTTCAAATTTGAAATTTAAATTTCGAATTTTAATTCACCATTGAGTGGCCGCATCGTCCACAGAAGCGAGTACCCGCACGGTAAGTAGTATTGCAATATCTGCACAAGACTTCTACAGGTCTCGGCTGATCCCAGTCTAATGGCGCGTTACCCATCGGTATGCCACAACGCCCGCAGAACTTTGTACCCTTCGGATGAGGATGATTACATCGTGGACAGTTTATTTGTGTGGATGTTCCGCGCTCCGAAGCTGGAACACTTAAATCCGCGGCCGAGACTACTCTGAAACTTATGTTGCCGCACTTGCCACAGAATTTTACGCCCTTCGCAAAACGAGAACCGCAATTCATGCAGGCGACTACTACTGGAAGTGGCGCCGTGCCGGTCCGACTATCAAGACTGCCGCCCTTCGACGGCGTTAAGTGCTGGCTCGAAACCGCGCTCTTGAACTGAGCTTGAATGATCTGCTCTGCGCCGTCCGGTCGAATCTCGATGACGCGTTCATCATCATCCTCACCGACGCGTGCAATTCGCAACACATGTTGACCAGGAGCAATTGATGTGAGAACTACTCGGCCGGAGCGTCCCACACTGCCTTGCCGCTCGTCATCTACATAAACCTCCGCACCTGACGGTGCCATGATCACCACGCGTGACTCGCTCGGTTCATTCGACTCACCAGAGGCACGAGCCGCGTTTTCAAGATCTTCAAACCACTCGCTTACCCCTGCCGGTCTTGAGGCCAAGTCCCTGGCTAACGCTCGCATGATTACCTGTTCCACTTCTCGTGGAATATCAGTTCGGAGATCTGAAAGTTTCTGCGGCTCCTGCAACAACTTTTGTGCAATCAGTTGCGTGATGTTGCCGGTGAACGGTGGTCGCCCGCCCAGCATGTGATAGGCGATTGAGCCAAGAGCATACAAGTCGGCTTTCGCATCGAGCTGCATACCTTCCTGCATCTGTTCGGGCGCCATGTATTCCGGAGTGCCGATGATGCCACGAGACGCTGGGCCACTCGCGGAAGTGTCCTCAGCCCGGTCTGAATACACGATCTTGGCTAGTCCGAAGTCGCCCACCTTAACGAAACTGTCCTGCGCGGACCCGAGTCTCTTTCGAGACTGCATGATGAAGATGTTGGCTGGCTTCAGATCGCGATGTAGTATGCCGGCGTCGTGCGCGGCATCCACACCAGCAATCACCTGGCTCAGGAGTGACACGGCTCGATGCAGACTTAGCGTCCCTTCTCGACGCAGCAACTCATGGAGTGTTTCGCCCTCGACGTATTCCATGACCAGAAAGAAGACTCCATCAGCGCTCTTTCCAAAGTCGGTTACGTCAACTACGTTCGGGTGGCGAATAGACGCTGCTGCTCTCGCTTCCCGCTCAAATCTCGCAATGGCCTCGCCCTCCTGCAAACCTTCATCGGTCAGGATATCCGGTCTAACGGTCTTCACTGCGACGCGTCTGGTAACAAGATTCTGATCGCGAGCCAGGTACACCTGACCCATCGCGCCGCGGCCGAGTCTCTTCTCGAGCAAGTAACGGCCAACAAGCACCCGTCCCCCGGGCAATGTATGTTTGGTGTCAGCGGAGTCGTCAGGGCAGACAATCACTTCATCGTCGTAGCAGGACTCACAGCGGGGACACTCGCGCATGTTTCGTGGCTGACTTACAGGAAGAATAATTGGGCTAATCGAGAATACGGTGTGGCGTAAATCGCGTCAACGGGGGTCATTGCAAATTTCCAATTGCCAATTGCCGATTGGCCAGTCAGATGAAGTTATCCGAACTTAGCAACAGCATCTGATAACTCAACATATAAAATAGCTCGTCGATCAGCAGCAGATCATACATCGTGCGCTTGCTTATGGCTTACGGGCGTCATTCCAATCGACAATTGGCAATTGACAATCGGCAATGACATCAATTGGCAATGTTCATGCAGCTTCCAAGTCGGCGCAACAGGCTGAACAACGGGTAGCCGCTACGGGAATCGCAGATAGACAACGCGGACAGTCCCTAGTGGTCGCGGCTTCCTCTCTCTTCAAACGATTTATTGACTTGACGATCATAAAAACAACGAACGCCACAATTACAAAAGTAACGACGTCGTTGATGAAAGCCCCATAAGCGATCACCGGCAGACCTTTGGCCTTGGCTTCGGCGACTGAAGCTGGATGCTGGCCAGAAAGATCGACGAACAGATTCGCGAAATCAACTCTACCTAAGAGAAGACCGATTGGAGGCATGATTACGCCCTCGACCAACGAAGTGACCAGCTTGCCGAAAGCTGCGCCGATGATGACCGCGACAGCCAAATCGATGACATTGCCTCGAGCAATAAAGTCTCGAAACTCCTTCAGCATTGATTTCCTCCTCTCCTCGGTGCGGGTTGAAAATTACGACACTGGAATGAGGCTGACCGCTACTCTTCACAAGTTTTAGATTTCTTGAATCCTCCACGCTCGGCTTCGTCAACAGATTTGAAAACGAGACGATCGGTGTCCTTGATCGGATTGGCCGGCTGACAATCAGATGGATAGTAAGTTTTGCTATGCCTGTCCGCGATAATCTCCACCGGTTGCTCACCATTCTCGGCCGCAGCTGATTCTTGTTCTTCTTTCTCTTGTCGTCGTGCTGCTAACAGGTCATCGGCCCTTTGGTCCAGGATACGAAAACTTGGTCCTTCAGCAACAATCGTAACGGTCATAGCAAAGTCGGCGCATTTGAGTTGGCGGCCACGGCCACGCCAGCCGTCCCACGTACTCGGAAGCTTGAGCGACTTGGAGATTCCCTCTACAAACTGGTCCACCCTTGCCCACTTGAATGTGCCGTCGTAACCGAGCCATAGCGATGTCAGACGTGAATCAAGGAAATCAAGTGAGACGCTTCTAACACCGGCGAACGAAGGCTTGTCGATCCTTGGGTCGAAGTCGGGATTGATGGTCGTTTTGGAACTTCCCAAGTCATCCGTTGGTCCAAAAACGATCTGCGGGACGCGAGCTTTGACTTCTTCCTTGGTCATGCCCAGACGGAAGCCCATTAGTTCGGGTGCGACAGGCAGCTCTGAAAGTTTGATTGTGCAGGGACTGGTTTGGCCGTTTGCGGTGGTTGCGATTAACAGGAAGAGAAAAGCGAACAGGCTAGACTTCCACTTAAGTTTCATTGGGGCTCTCCGAGGAAGCGATAAGGGTTAACGCACCGCGAAGTTAAGTTTGAAGGCCCATGAGTGTCAACTCTGCGGAGAAAACAATAGGCCGCGGATTAGCGCGGATGACACGGATCAGAGCTTACCTATCGTCAGCAGCCGGCATGGACTTCTTGGCTTCGCCATCTGGACTTGAGAAGTGGCTTCGCCCTTCCGGAAAGATTCCAAGAAAGAATTGGGCTTCGCCCTTTCTCATACTCTGGAGGGGGTAGCCCAAAGAATCTTCTGAAGTCTTTCCGGAAGGGCGAAGCCACTTCCTCAAGTCCAGATGGCGAAGCCAATCTTAAATTTCAAATTTAAAATTTTAAATCTAATGAGTGATGAGTGATCGAATCAGTCGCTCTAACACCACAGGCTCAAAGGGAGTAGACACATATTCGTTGCAGCCTGCGGCCAGTGCCTCAGCACGAAACTGGTCCAATCCGTAAGCAGACACCGCCAACACTGGAATTTTTTGTAATTCTTCTACCGCTCGAATTTGCCGCGTGGCTTCAAGTCCGTCCAATTCAGGCATCTGCACGTCCATAATGATCAGATCGGGAAATGATTGTTTCGCTGCATCGATCGCTTGTTTACCATCATGAGCTTCAATTACGCGATAGCCCTTCCGCTCGAGCCACGTTCGTAAGAGCAGTCTGGTGTCGTCAAAGTCGTCGACGACAAGGATGGTCGGTGTTTCAGATGGCTGCTTGTCTGAAATCAGCATGAAACTTCGCTTGCCGGGAGAATGATAGTCACGCAAAGCAAACGTCGTCTGGTGGAGCTTTAACGGGGTCGGGAGGCTCTGAAAGCCTACCATTGGTCAAGCGAGTCTGCCAATCTTCTCTGCGTATCCTCCGTGTCTCCGTGCCTCCGTGGTGTTCTTATGCTTGAGAGCTATACGTGCACAAGAAAACCACTGAGGCACGGAGACACGGAGGACACACAGAGACTTGCGAAAATCGCTTCCTTTAGTAGACTCTATCCAAAGCGAATTCTGTTTTGATTAAGTCTCCTCACCACGCTCAAACGCAAACCGAATCTGCTATGGGCCGACTCTGAGTTGAACGACAAAAAGAATAGATTAGAAATTTCCACTGACGCTGCAACGCGGATTCAAATCGCTCGAGATTGGCTGCGTTCCTTTCCTCA
>JBKPAL010000310.1:0-13391 GCA_046726395.1 Acidobacteriota bacterium | reverse complement strand
GATACCTTGCGCCGGTCGAATCATCGCTGTGTTGACGCCGACAACCTCTCCCCTCGAATTAACCAACGGACCGCCTGAACTGCCAGGATTAAGGGCCGCATCTGTTTGAATAATGCTATCCATCAACCGACCGGACTGAGCCCGCAAGCTTCTTCCCAAAGCGCTAACCACGCCGGCAGTAACCGTGTATTGAAAGCCATAGGGATTTCCGATTGCTATGACTAACTGCCCCACTCGTATCTTTTGCGCATCGCCTAAATGCGCTGGCACTAGATTGGGGGCATTGATCCGGATAACCGCAAGATCAGTGTCAGGATCGTCCCCGATCAGCTGCGCTTGATACGTTTGCCCTTCACTTAAAGTTACGTCAATCCTCTCCGCCCCGTGCACGACATGACTATTCGTGAGAATGAAGCCGTCTGGCGTGAACACGAATCCTGACCCACTGCCCCCTGCTTCCCTCGGTGCACCATTCCGGCGCCCCCCGCGAACGGACTGATGCACCTCAATGTAAACAACTGAAGGACTAACCTTCTCGGCCGCCGAAATTACTGCCCGCGAATACTTATCCAACAGTTCACTGTCTGTCGAATCCGACGAAGTCGACGCATCCGACTTTTCTGTTGTGGAAGCGTAGTTCGTCAACCATGCCAAGTCTCGCTCGTTAGTTACTTTGCCAAATTCCCTTTGTTCATTCATCTCTGTTACCGCACCAGTTACAAATACCTTACGAATGTTCCGCTTTACTTGTTCTTCCATCGCCATTTGGCGAGCCTACACACGGTTTAAGCTGAAGCACTACATCCTCTATCGTGATTTTTGCGAGCACCTGCTCTACAGCAGCATTAACCTCACCCAAAACATCTCCGAGGACAGTTTCGATATTCACCCCGACGGGACAGTCCCGACTCGGAGGATGTCGATGGAGTGAGAAAACCCCATGGTTCTCAACGGCCTGATAGATGTCCAGGAGTGTGATTTCGCTTGGCTTACGAGCCAATCTGGAGCCGCCCATAGAACCCGTCTGGGAGGTTACCAGCCGCGCCTGAGCCAATTCACAAAGAATCCGCCGAATTACGACGGGATTTGTATTTACACTTGTTGCTACGGGTTCGGATTTTAATGGCTCGTCTTTTGACCAAGCCATGAGGCTAAGTACATGAACCGCAACCGCGAAGCGGCTACTTGTCGACATTCTTCAGTTTACCTACTTTTTAGACACACCCCTAACTTTGTAACCATAATAGTTACAGAGGTGCGAATTGTCAAGCATTACGGCGTTTTTTACCCGCTCAAGAGAGGACCCCCTGGAATCGGGGGGAAGAGATCAGGGTTTGCGGATGCCTACGGACGAATTATTCCCCGCTTAGTTGCGCTCAACTGCGGATAATCTCCCGGTGTCGGGTTTGAGATTGCCAGTGGTTCTGACCTTCGGTTCCATTCTGTTCGCCTGCGTCATCAGCAATGTTGAAATCGTACGCTGCGCCCGCGCTTCGTTCCAGACTCGGTCAGCCTCGGCTTTATTGCCTTGCTTCATGAGATTCAGCGCGACGCCGTACATTTTGGTCGACTTTTGCAGTGCATCGAGTGCTTGCTGCTGAAGCCTTATTCTGTTACCCAACGTTCCCGCACCTCGCACGTTCTAATTTCAAACGAGAAAAGCCATTTCCTACAAGTTCAGCAAAGTCCATACCGAATGCCCGAAGGTCGCTTCGGACAGCGATTCAGAAGTTGTGAAGAAAATAATAGGCCGCGGGTTTTCGCGGATGACGCGGCTCAAAAAACCAGTTCTTCTAGTCACTCTTTCTAATCAGATCCGTGTTATCCGCGTTAATCCGCGGCTAAATCCTGGTTTTATTCCCAGTCTGAAACCGAGTAGATTCGCACGCGTGCTGAATCCAACGTAGAATTCGCGCATGTCACACTTCCTCGACTTAGCAAGTTGGCCCCGGCGCGATGTCTTCGAATTTTTTCGCGACTTTGACAAGCCTTACTTCAATCTTTGTACGAATCTCGACATCACTGAGCTGCGACGAGCGCTGCGCTCAACTGGTCTTAGCATCTCATTAGCGAACCACTATTTTGCGCTCCGTGTTGCCAACGACCTCGAACCGTTTCGGTATCGCCTGCGCAGCGGACGAGTGTTTGTTCATGACGTCATCCACGGCGGAACAACCGTACTGATGAAGAACGGGAAATTTACCCTCGCATACTTTGATTATCAGGAAGACTTCGGTGGCTTCATGGACCACGCTAGCCGTGCAGTTGACGAAGTGCTTGCGGGTGACGGAGCTTTCACGCCATTACCAGATGACAGCCGAATTCATTTCACAACAATACCGTGGGTTTCTTTTACCAGCTTTTCACATGCACGAAACTGGGGACGCGAGGACTCAGTGCCAAAAATTGCATTTGGAAAGTTTGTAGACGAGAAGGAACGAACACTGTTGCCGATCTCGGTTGAGGTCCATCATGCTCTCGTCGACGGTTTGCATGTAGGACAATATCTTGCGCAATTGCAGACAGCGCTGACTAACGCCAATAAGTTCATAAGCTCAGTTAAGATTTAATCCGCGCTTTCTTCAGCGGGTTCGATGTAGTCTTCCTCCTGGTCCATTGCCGCTTGCCTAACCCTCTCAGCTCGTCGTTGCGTGTCCTTAACTCTGTTTATGAGGATCTGGGCAGTATCGCGATATTCGCTGTCGCTCAAATGCGCCGCTATGTGTTTCATTAGGAGAACTCCTTCTTCGAGTGCACGCACTGTACTCCAAAGTGTTTCCCCGATTTTTTCGTTCAGAGCTGCCAGCAGACTATCAGTGGAATAAGCATGACCCGTGTGACAGCGATAGCGACTATGATTCCCCTCATTCAATTCAAGCAAAACACCGTGGCATTCGGGACAAGAGAAAACAGACGGCTTGCCTAACTTGAACACACCGGCATCTATCGCCATGTTCTCCTTCGCAATCTTGATTTCAATCTCCATGTTTTCCGGCACGTGGTACTCTCCTTCCCTTTCAATCGGCTCGCTCGTCAAAGTTATTAGCAACGGTGCAATATCGACTAAGGAAACAGAATAATCCACCTTCACAAATCTCAAGGCGTTCAGTGGCATTCCTTTAAAAAGAGCATCGTTCGGATCTTGGACCACACTAGTTCCACCAAGCTGTTTAACGGCCCACAGACCCGCCGTGCCATCGTCGAGTTCTCCTGTCAGAATTACGCCGATTACGCGTGGTCCATAGGTTTGTGCAGCAGACCGAAACATAGGGTCAATGGCCGGTCGAAAGCGGTTCTCCTTCGGTCCTCGCGTCAGCCGGATCCTGCCTGGCTCTAACAACAGGTGATGATCGGGCCGAGCGACGTAGATAGCCCCCGGTTTGATGCGCTCACCATCGGTAGGATTGATGGTTGGTAGGGGTCCGGCTCTATCCAATATTTCCGCCAAGATCATCGGGGACTCCGGAGCCATGTGAAGCACAATGAAGATGGATGCAGAAAAATCTTTTGGAAGATGCCGCACAATTTTAGTAAGGGCGTCGAGACCGCCAGCAGAAGTGCCAATGACAATGATGTCTTTATTCAATCAATGCTCCTGAAGGGTAATGAGGGAGAACTTCGACGCGGAAAGAAACTAACAGGGGTAATCTTTGCGGACACTCTAACACATAAAATGATTACCCGGCACTGGGTCAATCAACTCAAATGACAGCCCTCTAAGCAGTTGCTACGTTTAGCGATTGTCACGCCCAAGATAGCCGTTTGTAGAAGTGTCAGCGAACGACTGCCGCCTATACTAAATGCATTCTTTGGAATATATTTCATTTCAAGACGCCTCCTTCTAGCCACAACAGTAACCAATCAACTTAATTGATTGGAATTCGTTCTTCCTGCGAAAAGGTTTACCATGAACGACATCCCTAAACATGCAGATTTATTGAGTGACGAACCCAGTAACCGCGGGTCAGGAGAGCAATTTCTAATCGTCGGAATTGGCGCTTCTGCCGGCGGCATCTATGCCCTTAAGCAATTCTTTGCTCACGTTCCTGCCGATAGCGATATAGCCTACGTTGTTATCCTGCATCTTTCTCCGAATCACGACAGCAAACTGGCTGAAGTGCTACAGACTGCCACAGCTATTCCCGTCAAACAGGTTAAAGAATCGGTCAAGGTAGAGCCAAACAATGTTTATGTGATCTCGCCGAACAAGAGCTTGGAGATCACCGATGGCCATCTGATGCTTTCCGACGCCACACTAATCGAGCAGCGTCGCGCACCAGTCGATATTTTCTTCCGTACGCTTGCAGAATCACGTCATTCAAGCGCCATCAGCGTGATCCTCTCCGGTACTGGGGCAAATGGCTCAATGGGGATTAAGCGAGTTAAGGAGTTGGGAGGTATTGCACTGGTTCAGGAACCTGCGGAAGCTGAGTATCCAGAGATGCCTCGTAATTCCATCGCGACTGGACTGGTCGACTACATACTCCCTGTAGCCCTGATTCCGGCGAAGATCATCGCGTATAAGCAGCATCTTGGATCGGTCAACATTCCCGTCGAGCCTCGCGATCGTGCCGAAGAGGACGATCAAGCGCTAAGAGAGATTTTTACGCTGTTGCGCGTGCGTACGGGACATGACTTTTCGAACTACAAACGCTCGACAATCCTGCGCCGGATCGAGCGCCGGATAAGCGTACACGAACTGTCCGACCTTCCCACTTACGCGCGGTTCCTGCAGGAACGAAACGACGAAGCTCGTGCCCTATTAAAAGACTTGCTGATCAGTGTGACTAATTTCTTCCGTGATAAGGAGGCGTTCGCCGCACTTGAACACACTCTAATACCGAAGTTATTCGAGAATAAAACGCCCGGCGATGACGTTCGAGTTTGGATCGCGGGCTGCGCAACGGGAGAAGAAGCCTATTCAGTCGCAATGCTGCTTGGGGAGTTTGCTTCGAAGTTGGTTGACCCACCCCTGATTCAAGTCTTCGCTACAGACATTGACGAGTGGGCTGTCTCAAAGGCCCGAGACGGCTACTATACGTTGAACGACGCCGCAGACGTCTCGCCCGAACGACTGCGCCGTTTTTTTTACAAAGAGGATGACCTCTATCGGGTGCGTCGAGAACTACGTGAGATGGTGCTCTTTGCAAAGCACAACGTAATCAAGGATCCGCCCTTTTCGCACCTCGATCTGATCTCGTGCCGGAATCTCATGATCTATCTCAATCGGACGGCTCAATCACGCCTGCTTGAGCTTTTGCATTTTGCGTTGAATCCAAATGGCTACCTCTTCCTTGGAACCTCAGAGTCAATCGACGGTTCCTCAAACTTGTTCATTACTGCGGATAAGGACCACCACATTTTTTACAGCCGTCCAATCGAATCGCGAATTCCTTTACCGATTCCACAAGTGTCCGTGCCTCAGCCGTTGCCATATAACCAAATAGACGGCAGCCCTTCGCCTGCCGAGAGGTTCTCATATCTGGATTTGCACCTGCGTTTGCTCGAAGAGTATGGACCGCCATCAGTTGTCGTGAACGAAGAGTACAACGTCCTGCATCTCTCTGACAGAGCGGGGCGCTATATGCAGCTTCAGGGTGGCGAACCTTCAAATAATCTACTTAAATTGGTGCGACCTGAAATTCGTTTGGAACTGCGCGCCGCGCTGTACCAGGCGACTCAGAACCGCAAGACTTACGCTGTGCGTGGCACTGGCGTGAATATCGAAGGTAAGGAAGAGTTGGTCGACATCATTGTGCGGCCTATTCTTCGCGACGATGATGGGGCTCGCGGCTTGATCCTTGTGCTCTTTGAACAGGCCGACATCGCATCTGGTTCGGATACCCGAACGGCAACGTTAATTAGTACCAACGAGCCCATCGCACGCCAGCTGGAAGAGCAACTGATGCGAGTTAAATCGCAACTACGCGCCGCCAGCGAGCAGTCGGAATTACAGACTGAAGAGTTGAAAGCGTCAAACGAAGAGTTGCAGGCAATGAACGAAGAACTGCGCTCTTCAACGGAAGAACTTGAGACGAGCAAGGAGGAATTGCAATCGCTGAATGAGGAGCTGACGACGGTCAATCAGGAGTTGAAGATCAAGATCGAAGAACTCACTGAAAGTAACAATGACATTCAAAACTTCATCAACTCAACGGACATTGGCACAATTTTTCTTGACCGCCTAATGCGCGTGAAACTTTTTACTCCGCGATCACAAGATATCTTTAATCTCATTCCCACTGATGTGGGCCGCGAGCTTTCGCATATCACCAACAAATTAAGTGACGGCCGGCTGATTCAAGACATTCAAAATGTAATTAACAATTTGCACCCGATCCAACGTGAAGTGAAAACGCAAGCGGGCCGGTGGTACTTGCTGCGAGTGGTTCCTTATCGCACCTCTGAACAGCGCGGAGATGGCGTGATACTCACCTTCGTCGAGATTACGGACCGTCTCTTAGCCGAAGCTCGTGATCGCGACTCGCAAGCTTATTTCAATATGATTAAGGAGGTGGCAGACTTCGCGATCATTTTTATGGACAGTAACGGAATTATTCAGAGCTGGAATCTCGGGGCAGAGATCATGTTCGGTCACACAAATGAAGAAGCAGTGGGACAGACAGGGGCGATCATATTCACTCCCGAAGATCGAGCCAATGGTGTTTTCGACAGGGAGATGAGAAGAGCATTAAAAGCGGGGAGTGCCAGAGATGAACGTTGGCACATCAGGAAAGACACGTCGCGCTTTTTTGTAAGTGGCGTACTGTCCCGAGTAGGCGAAGGCTCTGAAACAGGTTACGTGAAGATTGCCCGTGACTTAACCCAGCAAAAGGATGCCGAGGAACGGCTGCATGAGGCCCATGAGAGGCTTGAAACAACCGTTAATGAACGCACGCGCGAACTAGCAAGTGCTAATGAAGCGTTACACAGTGAGATCGCGGAGCGGATACAAGCCGAAAAATTGCGTATTCGCTTGTTACGGCAGATCGTCCGAGCGCAAGAGGACGAGCGACGCCGCATCGCACGTGACATCCACGATCAATTGGGCCAGCAAACTACAGCGCTACGACTTAAGCTTGAGGCTATCCAAGAATTGTGCCGGGATAAGAGAGAACTGTGTAACCAAATCGAGCAATCCCAGGAGATTGCCGCCGAACTCGACAGAGGTGTCGATTTTCTTGCATGGGAATTGCGGCCAGCTGCGCTCGATGACTTGGGGCTGCAAGCCGCAGTTTCTGAGTACGTTAAAGAGTGGTCTCAGTTCTCAGGCGTCGCCGCCGAGTTTCACAGTAGTGGTTTCGATGATGCACGCCTAGGGACAGAAATTGAGACCAATCTCTATCGAATCACGCAGGAGGCGCTTGGCAACACGATGAAACATGGCCAGGCCAAGCGCGCAAGTGTCTTGCTCGAACGTCGCGATGATCACGTCGTGCTGATCATAGAAGATGACGGCGTGGGCTTTGACCCGCTGAAAGAACAGGACGGAAATGAGCGCCGTCTCGGTTTGACTGGGATGCGCGAACGTGCGAGTCAAATCGGCGGGTCAGTCGAGGTTGAATCGAAGCCGGACGAAGGAACCACTGTGTTTGCCCGAGTTCCACTACCGTTCGAGGAGGAAGACCAATGAGTCGGAACTCAGAGTCCATCCGTTCGTCACCGACGAACAAGTTGCGCATTTTTATCGCCGACGATCATGAAACGTTGCGCGAGGGATTAAAGCTGATCGTAAATACACAACCTGATATGGAAGTCGTGGGCGAGGCTGGCGACGGTCAAACCACAGTTTTGCGAGCCAAGGAACTGCTGCCCGACATCGTAGTGATGGACGTTTCGATGCCGCAGCTAAACGGGCTTAAGGCAACCGAAAAACTGACACAATCCTGTCCGCAGGTGAAAGTCCTCACATTAACTCGGCACACGGACGACGGATATTTGCAACTACTACTGAAGGCGGGTGCCTCCGGATATGTGCTCAAGCAAAGCAATCCGGCTGAGTTGCTGCACGCGATAAGAGCAGTTGCCAGGGGTGGTCGCTATCTGGATCCCGCAATCGCCGGAAAGGTTATGGGCAGTTACGCTCGGCAGTCGCGGCTGTCGAACACTTCTCGCGTCGTCGAACTTAGCGACCGCGAATCAGATGTGTTACGTAAGATCGCCTGGGGTTACAGCAACAAAGAGATCGCTTCACAGCTGAATCTCAGCGTAAAGACCGTCGAGGCCCACAAAGCAAATGCGATGAGAAAACTGGATATGCATGGTCGCATCGACATCGTGCGCTTTGCCTTGCTGCAAGGCTGGTTGGAAGACACGTAAACGGCCTGTTCCTTCACATGGACTGGTATTGATTAATCTCAGCCTCCAATACTGGTTTCATTCAGAAATCGAGCGGCCTTTGGGGTGCGGTGGCAAGCGCAGAGCGACACCGCTTTGGATCGGAGTGCGGTTTCAGTTCAGGTTGATAGTAGACCACTCAACAATCCAAAGCGGGGTCGCGCTCCGCTTGCCACCGCACTCCAAAGTTTGGGTTTATCTAAATGACGGGTTAAATGGCCCAAGTATTAGGGAAACTCCTTACCTAAATAGCCTTACTTCCTAATAGAACCAGCAAAGCTGTTCTGCGATCATCTAATCTCTGGTAATTCTGGGATAGGTCTCGCTCCCCCTCTATGAGTACGAATAATCTTACTATCCGCCCGTCCTCCGTTAGACCGGATACTCGTTTTCGTAAACCACTGATCCTCATAGTCGAAGATCATGAGGACACCCGCTTTCTGCTGCGATATGTAATCGAGACACACGGTTATCAGGTAATTGAAGCCGCCGATGGTGAAGAAGGCGTCGTCGTTGCCAGTGCTACACAACCAGACTTGATCTTGATGGATACCGATCTTCCGCATGTCGATGGGCTCGCAGCTACTAAGCGTATCCGCGCGTTTTCAGCGCTTAATGACGTGCCCATCATATTCATCTCGGGCCATGCTCAACCTGAAGCGCGCTTGGCTGCACTTGCGACCGGCGGGACCGACTATTTGGTCAAGCCCGTTCAATTGAGTGAATTAGAGGCTGCTGTAGAGAGAGAGTTAATCAGGTTCAGGACTCACAGGCTCACGGAACATTGACGAATGAAACCAATAAGCCAATTGCCGTCGAACAACGGCGGTCCGGATTTTACTAAGGCGACTCTCAGCGCCAGTCACTCATACCGAACGCAAATGCAGTTTCCCGTCGACCAGGTCTCTGGGCACATTGCGTTCACCGGTTTTCTTACGAATAGGTTATTGACTGCTTTGCCTGGACAGGACTTTGCCCGGTTGCTTCCGTACATCGAGCCGGTGCAACTCTTCTCAGGTCAAGAACTCCGGAAGCTGGACGAGCCAATTGAATTTATTTATTTCCCGGAAACTGCGGTCCTTTCGCATGTCTTCTTTCTCGAAGATGGTAGTTCGACTGGGGCAGCGCTGGTAGGAAATGATGGTCTGGTAGGACTCAGTGCCATCTTGGATGCCCAACCGCCTTCGTACTGGATCCATGTAATAGTCGGAGGTAGCGCACTCAGAGTAAGAACCTCGGTTATCAAGCAAGAGTTCGTACGTGGCGACACAATGCAAAAAATGTTGCTGAGCTATACCAACAGGCGACTGGTACAACTTTCCTTGCGGGCTGTTTGCAACGGTCGGCACTGGTTAGGACAACGTCTGTGTACTTGGCTGCTAATGGTGCGGGATCGGACGACTGAGGAGTACTTGCCTCTCACGCATGAGCAGATTGCTTCAGAACTTGGCGCGCGCCGCGCCGGCATTACCAGCGCTTGTAGTACGCTGAAAGACAGCGGAATCATCGGGTATCGTCGCGGCCGGATCCGGATTCTAGATCGTTCCAAGCTTGAAGAAGTCGCCTGCGAGTGCTACCGCATCCTCAAGCAAGCCGAGAACGAAGCTGTTCTGTAAATCCGACCTTTGGAGTGCGGTGGCAAGCGAAGCGCGACACCGCTTTGGATTCGAACTCGCATTAAACGCAAGTTCTGATTTATCAACACAACCATCCAAAGCGGTTCGCGCTTCGCTTGCCACCGCACTCCAAAAATTCTTGCCGCTACACTCTAACGCGTTTTCACTTCTAAACCCGTTTTATACTCGTTCTCAAGGAGCATTCATCATGCTAAAACGCATTCGTGGCAGAACCTACTGATAACTCGAACGAGACGAATTCCAATACCTTATCGCTCCCTACCGGCGAGGGAATCGTGATCGATATCGGGACCGGCGACGGGAGCTTTGTGCTCCAGTCTGCGCGACAGAATCCGAAGAAGTTCTTCATCGGAATCGACACGAACCCACGCCCGCTGGAAAAAATCTCCGAAAGGATTCATCGCAAACCGGCTAAGGGTGGTCTGCCGAACGTCTTGTTTCTTCAAGCCGCGGTAGAAGAACTACCGTTTGAACTCTATGGAGTGGCTGATGAGGTCCACATACATTTTCCATGGGGCAGGTTGCTGCGGGCTCTGATGTTGGGAGAGTACGAAGTGCTTTGCGGGTTGCGCAGGATCTGCTCGCCCGGTGCTCTGCTCGAAGTAGTTATCGCATTAGATCAAGAGCGTGATCGGAAAGAGCTCGAGCGACTAAACCTTCCGTTTCCGAGTCTCGATTACCTGCAACGCTTCCTACCCGAACGTTATAAGAAGGCTGGCTTTGAAATCACTGAAGCCGGCGCCTTGCCACCCGCCGGTTGGAAGAATTTTCATACTTCATGGGCAAAGCGGCTCGCTGGGAATCAAGAACGGCAGCTAATATACATCGTTGGACGGGCGTGTTCCTCCCGAAATTCCCCATAAAAATAAGTTGATTGACAACCTTCGCGGCCAATTTCTATATTGAAGGTGGCTTCGCTGTTGTGTCTGACGACTCGAAGCTCTTGCCTAAAAACCTCTCAACCGGACCTATCTCTTCGGAAGGAAGCTCATGAGAAGAATTATTAGCCTACACCTTTGTCTGCTTGTCCTCGTTGGCAATGCTCTAACTGCATCGTCCCCAGCAACGGCGGCATCGGTTCCTTTGCCGCAAACACCGGAACACGGCGGCGTGATCGAATCCAAATATGATGGTTTCAATTACGAGACGGTAATCACCTTGAAGAAGATGAAGGTCACGTGTGGCGGAAACAGCATAAAAAAGACGCTCAAAGGTTCCTGTATCAGTCTCGTCGCGTCCTTGCACTGTCCTGGTATACAGCTGAACCACGTGCGCTATGCGAAACTTCAGTTGGTGTTCGAAACGAAAAATTGGGACAAACGACATCCATTAGGCGAACGCGATCTCGTTGCAATTGCTGATGGTGAGCATGTAAAGCTTGGAACGATGAAACTCGTGAATCAGGATATCAATTCGGTCCAGTTCGTCGACTACATGAGAGAACTGCTGGAGGTTTCAGTTACGTATCAGCAGTTCTTGAAGTTGGCACGTGCCCAAAGTGTAGAGATGCAGGTGGGAAAAACTCAGTTCGAGTTGCGCGACAAGAATTTATGGGCGCTGAAAGATCTGAACAACAGAGTGAGATTCTAAGCCCCTCGACCGAGATTTAAAATTTTTTAGATTTTACTTTTCTAATACTTCGGTACGCTTGGGTCGACATCATTAGTCCACGCTGTGATTCCACCACGTAGATTCGTCAGCTTACCCGGGAACCCCGCCTTCTTCAGTGACTCGATAGCTTTCGCGCTTCGCACTCCTCCCTTACAGTGCATGATCGTTTCCTTTGAAGGATCGATCTCATTCATCCGCGCGACAACTTGGGCCAGAGGAATTAGACGTGTGCCGGGAATGCGCGCGATCTGATATTCCGACGGCTCACGCACATCAATAATCTGCAGATCCTGTCCCAGGTCGATGCGGTGCTTCAGTTCCTTTGCCGTGATCTCTTCCAATTGGCCCGCAGACAGATCTTGCGGCTGCTGGCGTAGACCACAAAACTCTTCGTAATCGATAAGTTCTTTTATGGTCGGATTCTCTCCACACACCGGACACTTCGGATCTTTGCGTAGCTTCAACTCGCGAAACTTCATGTGCCAGGCATCAAACAACAACAAGCGATTGATGAGCGTATCTGTCGCACCGAGGATCAGTTTTATTGTCTCGTTAGCCTGAATCGCTCCAACGATGCCAGGTAACACTCCGAGCACTCCACCTTCTGCGCACGAAGGGACGAGCCCGGGTGGGGGAGGCTCAGGATACAGACAGCGATAGCACGCGCCCTTCTCAGCCCAGAAGACACTGGACTGTCCTTCAAAGCGATAAATTGATCCGTACACATTTGGCTTACCCAGCAACACACAAGCATCGTTTACCAGATAACGGGTCGGAAAATTATCGGTCCCATCGACAATGATCTGATAGTTGGCGAAAAGTCGCAGTGCATTCTCACTCGTGAGACGTGTGTCGTGAGTCTCGATTTCAATATGCGGGTTTATGTTGCGCAGGCGATCCCGTGCAGATTCAATCTTCGGTCGTCCCACATCGCTGGTTCCATGAATGATCTGCCGCTGCAGGTTCGACGCATCTACAACATCAAAATCGACTATGCCAATTCGACCAACTCCGGCGGCTGCCAGGTACATTCCCGAAGGCGCACCCAGTCCGCCAGTACCGATCATCAATACGCTGGCAGCTTTTAATTTCCGCTGACCGTCAAGCCCTACCTCCGGCATGATCAGGTGGCGGCTATATCGCGCGATCTCGTCGTTAGAGAGCGAAGGAAGCGGAACCTCTGTTTCCGTTGTGGCGCCACCCGCAATCGACGGAATGATCATTAAGGTGTCACCATCCGTCACGGAGGTGTCCCCGCCTGAGAGATGGCGAATGTCCTGGTCATTTAAGTAGATATTTACGAAGCTGCGTAATGAGTTCTGGTCGTCATAGAGGTGACGGCGCAGCTCCGTGTAGCGCGAGGTTAAATCCGAGAGTCCTTCCGCGACCGTGCGGCCTTCAACCTCAACCTTTGCTTTGCCTCCGGTAAAGTTACGTAGGGCAGTAGGGATGTTTATTGTGATTGGCATTGGTGTCTTCCTTTTGTGCTCAACATTTCTTCCTCATTGAAACGAGACCGATCGGGTTCTAACTCCCAGGACCGCAGCTCACCAGGAATACCTGCTTCAATCGCTACAACGATGTAAGAATAGACGGGCCATGCATGGACTAGGTCGTATTGCGAAGGCACGGCTGCATGGTCTGGATGTGAATGGTAGAAGCCGATCACATCGAGTTGTTTAGTTGCCGCATACTTCTCTACTCGCATGAGATCAGCCGGTTGAATCAAAAATCGGTTGCGCTTGGACTGGCCTTCTCGTGCATTTGTAATCGGATAGATAAGGCTAACCATTTTCAAACCAGTCT
>JBKPAL010000309.1:0-10977 GCA_046726395.1 Acidobacteriota bacterium | reverse complement strand
ACGGAGGTCGGCTAGCAGTGTCTGGGACACAAAGGCGTCGAGATCGCGAGTTAAATTTCTGTCCTGATCATACGTGCTGGACCATTCTGTGTAGGCATCATGAATTGATCTTGGTGAATTCATAAGTTCGGCAAGTTCCATACTATGTGTAATTCCAATACGAACCAGCCCTAGCCTCCATCGTGAAGATCGGTTGTTCGGCTCAAAGTTTGGGCCACATTCGCATACATTTTCCCGTATCTGATAAGTGAAAATATGCTATTGAAGTTGTTGACACAACTTTGATGTTGTTCATAAGATCGCCCTCTCGCAAGTAAGACTATCCAGCACGGGGCGTAGAGTTTCGTCAAGCAGCCGTCAGTTTCGATTTACCCGATTCAAAAGAAGCTTTCCGGAACGCATCTCATATCGACAGGAGAAAACAATGAGCAACGCTTCGCTTCGCTCCTTTGGAGTGATAGCCCGAACATTTGGTTTTTGCTTTGTCGCCCTACTTATCTTTACCACATCGGCGTTTGCCCAAACGCAGATTACAACCGGGACCATACAAGGAACTGTGCTAGATGAAAATGGAGCTGCCGTGCCCGGTGCAGCTGTCGAGATCAAAAATCTCGATACAAACGTCGTAAGAAATGTAACTAGCGATGAGGCAGGGCGGTTTGTCGCGCTGGCACTACCCCCAGGCCGCTATAGCGTAACCGTAAACAAATCCGGTTTCGCAACCCTGGTGGTAGAGAGAGCTGACCTAACCGTGGGCCAAGCAATGAATCTGCCGCTCTCGATGAAGGTCTCAGGCGTAGCTGAGCGCGTTACCATCAGCGCCACTCCTACTGTTGACACGCTAAAGACGGAAGCAAGTACGACGCTGAACGAAACGGTCGTAACCGAAACTCCCATCCTGGGTCGCAAATTTGAAGATCTGCTCACGCTGACACCCGGAGTCAGTATTGTTCAAGGTCCAGATGGTGATGAGATCAACTTTGCCGGACAACGAGGCATCTTCAACAACGTCAGCCTTGACGGTGGCGACTACAACAATGGCTTCTTTGGTGAGCAACTCGGCGGTCAGCGAGCTGCTATCGATATAACTCTGGAAGCCGTGAAAGAATTCCAAGTCGTAGCGACAGGCGCGAGTGCTGAGTTTGGTCGCACTGCTGGAGGCGTTATCAATGTAATTACGAAATCAGGCACCAACGACGTCCATGGAAGTGTGTTTCACTTTCAGCGACTCGAAGGGCTGACTGCAAGTACCTCAGATGGAAGCGAATTGACCGATTTTAGGCGTGAGCAATTCGGCGGAACTATCGGTGGTCCGATCGTCCGCGACAAAGCCTTTTTCTTTTTCGCTTTTGAAGGCATTCGCGAACAGCTAACGAGACCAAATCTTAGTCAGCAGATCGGCGACACCCCTTGCCCAGTCTCAAATCCCACGATTCAACTCAATGAAGGCGCGATCAACGCGAATCCTGATTGCCAACGTTTGGCTCTGATCAATTTCATGAGAACGACAAGGAGTCAGGAGGAGGGATTACCAGTTGAGCATCCCATCAGAAACTACGCCGTCCTGGGAAAAGCCGACTGGCACCTGAACAGTTCCAATCACCTGTCGCTCTCCTACAACTTCGATTACTCGAAGAACACGAATCAGACCTTTGATGTTCCAACTTACGGTAACTCGGCAAACGGAATTGAGGGACCATCAAAGATCAACGTAGTGAATCTGAACTTCTTCACGACCGTCTCTCCAACCAAGGTTAACGAAGCACACTTTTCCTATTCTCGTGAGTTACGACCTCGCGCCGCCGTAGATTCAAATGTGCCGGCGGACACTGGTGCAGGTTTTGCTCCAAGCTTTCGATTTGGAAATCCGTTCTTTCTTCAACCCGCAATCGACGAACTGCTCTGGCGCACACACGTAAAGGACAACTTTTCGATCGTCTCTGGAAATCACACGATCAAATTTGGTGGTGAATGGATTCATTCACTCAATGATCAGGTATTTCGTGGCTTCTTCACGGGTCGTTACCTTTTTGATTCGGTCGCAGGTTTTCTGCGTTACGCATCACCTCAGGCAGCCGGTGGATTCGGCCCAACTGTACTGGAATGTCAAAACGCAACTGGGGCAGTCGTGACGTGGAGAACGCAGGGGCTCGGTGAAGTCTGTCCAGCGGGAACTAGCGTTGCTGGTCCACTCCTCTTGTATTTGCAGAACGGTATCTCAACCGGCATTACCGGCGTTCCACCACCGGGCGCGTCAAAAATCTCGAATGACGACTATGGACTGTTCATTCAGGACAAGTGGCAGGCCAAATCGAATCTTACGCTGAACTTCGGATTGCGGTGGGAAGCGCAGATCTTTCCTGAGCCAGTTATCCCACCATCGCAAACCGCGTATGGGTCGCTATTGAACAATCCCAACTTCCCGTCGGACGGAACTTTGCACAGTCCGAAGAAAGAGTTCCAGCCACGCGTCGGATTTGCCTGGGACCTCTCGAAGAAAGGCACATCCGTTCTTCGCGGCAGTTACGGAATTTTCTACGGACGGCAAAACATGCTGTCACAGGTAGGCTCGATCACGGATAACGGTGCGCAGCAATTCGGCGTGGTCTGCGCAACGACCTTCGCATTTACGTGCTTCGGCGCTGCGACAAGGCCGCCAACCTGGCCCAACATCATACCGGTTTCGCCAGGCGGTGGAATTCCGTTTGGAGCTTCAGTACGCGTCTTCAGCAAGGATTATGCGAATCCCAGAATCTACACAGGTAACATTCAGTTTGAGCAGGAGATTGCAAAGGATCTCTCGCTTTACGTCGATTTCACACACTCGAAGGGTGTGCATCTGACCCGCTTTCTCAACTTTGCGCGCACCGGTCTCTTTCCGACTCTGGGCGACGTGTTTGTGACTAGTGCTGTAGGCAAATCAGTCTATCGCGGCTTCACTGTCGGCATGCGCAAGCGGATGAGCAACAATTATCAGTTCGAATGGAACTACGTTCTAGCGAAGGACCAGGATGATGACTCAAATGAGCGCGATCCGTTTACTGATCGCTCATTCGACATAAACAACTTGAGCCTCGACTACGCTTTGTCGGACCGTGACATCCGGCACAAGTTCAATCTCATTTCGATCGTCGAATTTCCGTGGAGCCTCGAAGGTAGTTTTCGCGTTCAAGGGCGAACGGCTCAACCGATCACTCCCGCAACGCGGACCGCGACTAATCGCAATACGTTGCGGAAGGACAACCAGTACTTCTCGTTTGACTGGCGGCTGCAGCGGCCATTCAGGTTTGGTGAGCGGTTCGAGCTAACTCCGATGATTGAGATGTTCAATACATTTAACAACGCGAACAACATCAACCCGTTGACGACGGTAGCACTATTTAACTTCGACGGGTTTCTGCGGCAGGGTGTTGGTGACCCGAGGCAGGTGCAACTGGCAGTGAAGTTTACTTTCTAGGTAGAAAGCGCCATCCACCGATTACACAGATTCACAGAATAACGGCAAGGGTATGGCTGTTCTTCATACTATCTTGTCTGTGAAATCTGTGTAATCGGTGGATGGCTCTCCTGGATCAGCTTTGATAGCTCTCGCCAAATTCTTTCCGGACGTACGCCAACAAAGCAAGCCGGTTTGAATTCAGCCGGCTTGTCATACTCACACCTCACTTCATGGCACTTCACACATTCGAAGTCAGAAACTACGTGGACTTGATTCTTCCCTGTTGCGCCCACGAGCATCGGATCTGTAGCTCCGTAGATCGTCACCGAAGGAACGTCAAGTGCCGCAGCGATATGACTCAGTCCCGTATCCAGGCCAACCGTTGCCACCGCGCGTGAAATAATTGCAGCCTTTTCCGAGATTGAAAGTGGCGGCAACACGATCGCCTCATCACGTCCGGCTGCAATGCGCCGGCTTCGCTCGCGCTCCGCTTCGTTACCCCATGGCAGGACCACCTTTAAACCTGATCCGATTACCTGACTCAAAAGTTCTCGCCAGTAATCCTCTGGCCAGCACTTGGATTCCCATGCAGTGCTGTGCACAAAAACGACGTAAGGGTCCAATGGTCCAGAAGGCTCGGGCAAACGACTGCGATCGATTCCATATGCAACCTCATTGACGTCGAACGAGTAACCGAGCGCCTGGCCCAGAAGCTGACGCATCCGCTGGATGGAATGCTGACCTTTTCTCACGTTGAATCGCTGACGATAACTGAAGTGCGCACCCCATTCGTGCATTGACGCTCCGTCATAGCCCCTTCGCGATCCCCTCGAGAATCCAGCTATCAACGCACTCTTCCACTCACCTTGAATGTCAACAACCGCGTCATACTTTCGACTTCTCAGCAGGTTCAGGAACTCTTTCAGCTCACTGTTGACGAAGGCTTTCCGAAATTCTTTTCCCCAACGACGCAACGCAGCGCCAAATACCTGATCGACATGCGAATGCCATTTGGGGATTTCCTGAAATGACTCGTCAACGGCCCAATCAAAGCGAATTGAGGGAAATGCTTTGGCGGCATCAGTGAGGGCGGGAAGAGTCTGAACCAGATCTCCCATCGAAGATAGGCGGACAATCAGGACATGCATGACCAGAGAGCAAATTAACCCAGTAGTGGAATGTGAGCAAATAGCACTGCTTCGTCGCGGTCTTCGAAGGCGCTTATTCTTATCGCTCAGCGCGCTAAAAAGCACTGGTGAGAATGAGACCGTTCATGCTCGACTTGAATTCGCACAGAGCGAACGTCGGCGAATTATTCTCATTCACCAAGCAGTCGCATCATTACCAAAGAGCTCAAACACACCACTAAATATTCTTTCTCGGACACTGGCACATTCATTGCTCCCGGCTAGTCACTAACTTTGGAGAGAAAGGACAGGAACAATGAAACTAGCAACCAACAAGGATACGTGGCGTCCTGACGAACGACCTGACGAGCCACCAACACATCCGTATGATCCCCTGGATCCGGAGCAGCCTGTCAGACCGCCGATACCAGTTCCACCTGATGCAGAGCCGCCACCCGCAGTTCCAGGACATGAGCCGAATAACTCGGTGCCCATTGGAGATCCACCATCAAATGTTCCGCCTCGCCTGGCCGGAAAAAGATTTGTTTAGCACCTCACTCATGCTTTCATTCCATCGCAGCTAAACAACTATCGAACAAGTGCATATCAGCGATGAAGACACTCACACTCCTTTTTGCGATCTCGTGGGCACACTGGATCCTTCGCTTCTTGCGTCGCCTCGGACCATTCGGACTTTTAATATTCGGGGCTCTCGACTCCTCGTTCCTCGTTCTTCCTTTTGGCATGGACATGTATTTGATCGCGCTCGTGAGTTCGCAGAGGACTGGCATGCAGTGGATTCTCTACGTATTAATGGCTGCGATGGGGTCGCTGATTGGTGTGCTGATTGTCGACGCGATAATGCGGAAGGCCGGCGAAGAAGGTCTGGAGAAGTTTTTTAAGCCGAACCAAATAGAACGTTTTCGTAGGAAGGTTGATAAGGGTGCTGGCTGGGCTGTTTTTATGGCTGCGCTGCTACCACCGCCATTTCCATTCACGCCGATCATCATGGTGTCATCCGCTATGCAATCTTCTCGTAATAGGTTGATTGCGGCGGTGCTTAGCGGTCGGTTACTGCGGTACACACTTGAGGCGTTGTTGGCAATCTACTTTGGCAGTCAAATTCTGGCACACCTGAACTCGCGTGCCGTTGAGTATTTCATTTATGCATTCATTGTGATTGCAGGGGTCGGAAGTGTACTGTCGGTAATCAAGTGGGTGAAGAGTCGCCGTTCCTCATCGAAGAGCAAGAAGACTCGAAACGACGAAGAAGTAGAGGGATTGACCGCGTCAACTCCCAGTAAATAATTTCTCTCTCTGCTCCTCTGCGTCTCGGTGGCTTTGTGGTTTTCTTTTGCTTGAAAGTCATTCAGGTCAAAGAAAACCACAGAGCCACCGAGACACAGAGCTCCTTACTTCCGGTCCCGAAGATATACTGAGTCATTTTGCAGCGTAAGCTGCTGCGGCTCGCTTGCCCATCTCTTCCTGCGAAACGTCTTCCTTGTGAGTTGCGATGTGCCAGATGTGCCCAAACGGATCAATAACCGTTCCCAAGCGGTCACCGTAGAACTCATCCTTAACTGGTTTCTTCTGTTCGGCACCAGCGGTTATGGCTCGCTTGAATACCGTGTCCACATCCTCCACATAGATCATCAGACTGACAGGCGTACCGCCCAATGATTGAGGACCGAGGTAGCCTAACTCTGGATGCTCGTCAGCAAGCATGACAACAGAATCACCAATCTTGATCTCGGCATGACCAACCCTGCCCGAAGGGTCTGGCATGCGAAACAGTTCTATCGCTCCGAACGCTTTACCATAAAACTCGATCGCATCAGAGCCACCTTTAACTACGAGGTAAGGCGTCATGGTGTGATACCCCTCTGGCTGCCAATCTACTTTGCTACTCATCATTCGCTCCTTCCTTGTCTCGTCAGTAATCAAATCCTTCGAATCCTGATAATTCTTACGCTGTTGGGTCATCCGCACCTGCCGCCTTGATTGGCGTAGCGATATACCAGAGATGCCCAAATGGATCATTCACGCTCGCAACACGATCTCCATAAGGCTGGTCTGCTGGTGCACTCACAGAGGTTGCACCGCCGGCAAGAGCCCGTTCGTACCACGCATCGACGTCGTCTACATAGAGATAAAGCATCGTGTCCATCGGCTGCCACGGCCCATGTGCTTCACCCATCTCTACGACTGAATCACCAATCCTGATCTTCGCATGCACCACTGGACCATCCGGCGTTGAGCGGTAAACGACTATTTCCTCAGCGGCAAATGCTCGCTTCAGGAAGTCAACCATTTCTGCTGCGCCGCGCGGATGGAAACAAACATTTACGCTGCGAAGTCCTTCGTCAGTGTGTGAACCAGAAAGTCGCTTGGCGATGTACCACTCGTTCCCAGCGACGTCTACAATGCTGGCTACGCGCTCGCCATGATCTTCCAACGGCGGTACCTGCGAAGTAGCACCCGCTTCGAGAGCACGCTGGTACACGCCATCTACGTCGTCCACGAAATAGTGAAGCCCAGTCAGCTTCGGTTTTCCTTCCCAATTGCCTCCGCCGCCAATCATTACCATTGAGTCACCGATCTGAAACTCGGAGTGGAGGCCTCCTTCCGAACCAGTCCCGAAAACGTTTCCTTCTGCGTTGAACGCTTTCTTCACAAACTCAATTAGTCCCATCACGTCCCTGACGGCGAGATAAGGAGTCACGGTATGGAATCCTTTTCGGAAGAGACTTTCTTGCTGAGTCTCCTGTGTCGTCTGTACGGCTACGTGCATCAAGTCCTGCTTTAGTTTCATTCGGAACTGTTCTCGTGGCAGATCGCGGAGCTCCGCCGCAAGGCGAACCAGGGACTCAATCTGTACGCCAGCCTGTGGCAGCACTTCCGGCTTCGCCTTCAGCGCTTCTATCGCTTGATTGAGTTGTTCTACAGCGTTCTCAGACATTTCACTCACCGGGCATAACTACCAATCTGCGCACGCAGGTTCTCCAACCCTCGGAACTGAAGCTGTTTTATCGCTCCTTCGCTTCGTCCCAACTCTTCGGCAATGTCGCGAATGCTCTTCTCTTCAGCAAAGCGGAGAACAATGACGCGACGTTGATCTTCAGGCAGTAGTTCAACCATTCGAAACAGCTGCGCGCTTTGCTCGACCTCTTCCAAACCAATTCCTGCACTGTCGAAGCTCGCTGGTTCGTCTATGTTGCTTTCAACGTCGGAGATTTTTTGTTCCCGAGATGCGCGTCGACCCTGGTCGGCAATCATGTTCGCTGCAATCTTTAGCAACCACGCACTGAACGGTGCTCCCGTCCACTTGAATCTAGGGAGATGCTCCAAGGCTTTGCGGAACACATCAGAAGTAAGGTCTTCAACGGCCTCTCGCGGACGAAGACGCCGTGCAATGTACGCGTAAACGAGATGAAAGTAGGCTTCGTACAAGTCGGCAAATCTGGCCGGATCCCGCTGGGCGGCTTCAATTAGAAGCCGTTCGTCCGCGTGGTTGCGAGGCGGTTTCGTTGCGGGTTCGTTTCCGGCCATAGTTTCCTGTTGGATAAACTGCCGAGACGGAAAAAGGTTACGGATACGCTAATTGCCAATCGACAATTGGCAATTGGCAATTGGCCAAGGGTCTTCACTTTTCCCGTTTTGCTGCTAGACTTTAGCCTAAATTCTCTCCTGAGGTGACAAATAATGCCCGAACAGCGTGGAAAGCAGGCAACAGAAGACGTCAAATCCGAGTGGACGCGTGCTTACGAGATCTACCTGAGGGCCCCCGGCGATCGGTATGACAAGAAGAATGACCGCACCAAACGGATCGACCATGTCGCCGAAGTAATGAAACTCACGCGCAAACAGGCCAAGCGCCGCGTGCGAAACTATGAAGCCTGGCAGCGCAATATCAAGAAGGGATTGGTCGCACCCTAACTCTGCGCCAGAAATCGATAACCTGTGAAAAAGCTGATTGCCTCGATACTTGTAGTAGTTGCATTTATTCCGGGAGCTACTTACTTACAAGCTCAGGAAACCTCCGCCACGACGGCCGCCCAAGAAGCACAGCAGCGCAAACAGGAAAACGCAAAGCGAGCCTTTGACCTTCTGGATCAGATCATCAGCGAGGCGCAGTTGTTACGCTTGCCCGAGAACCGTATTCGCGTGCAATTCAACGCGGCGGATCTTCTGTGGCAGCAGAACGAAGAGCGAGCCCGAAGTCTATTCTCGTTGGCGGCAGATGGCCTTGCTGAGATGATCCGCAGTGAGAATGTCACTCAGGATCAGCGTCGAGGTCAGAACCAAGGCCGTGCAACTGCTCAACTACGACAGGAATTAGTGCTGACAGTTGCACGCCGAGATGCACAACTTGCCTATCAACTGCTCTCTGCGACTCGCCAGCTAAACTCCTCATCTGATCCGCGTCGTATTGAGTTGGAACAAAACCTTGAAGCGAATCTCCTTTCACAAGTAAGCGCCTTGGATCCTAAGTTGGCGTTACAGAATGCCGAACAGTCGCTGGACAAAGGCGAATACTCACGCGCGCTCGCTGAAGTACTCGCACGACTTCAGCAGAAGGACAAAGAGTCAGCGCAAAGACTCCAAGAGAAGATTTTGCGGAAGCTTCGTACAGAGAATCTTCTCGCTAACAGCGACGCCGGCGCTTTGACCATCGCTTTGCTGCAGCCAGGTCCCAAAGTTAACGACAGCGCCACCAGCAACACTTCTCCTAACACCCGAGTTCCTTTGTTGGCGCCCACCGTCTACCAGGATCTGTTAAGTGCGATGATCGATTCTGCGCTCAAAGCCACTCCTCAGTCGGCAACACAACGTCGGCAACCGGGAACTGCACGAGGCAGGAACACACCACCGCCGAGCGCAGTTGTTCAAGCTAACAATCCACCGACGTTAACGGCTGCTCAACTCGAACAGATGAATGCGCGGCGACTTCTTGCCGGTTTACGGGGAATGATCGCCCAAGTCGATCAATACGTACCTGCGAAGGCGACTGCGGTTCGACAGAAACTGACGGAGCTTGGCTACGACGCAACCCGGCGACTTACAACAACTCAATCACCAGGCAGCACTGACTCATTGCTCACCGCAGCATCAAACGCTCCCCCGGCAGCTCAACCGCGGATCTATCGTCAAGCAGCGTTAAGAGCTTTGGAAGAAGGAAATGCTGACCGCGCGCGACAGATTGCCAATGACTACCTGGAACCAGGACAGCGTGAGTCAGTGCTGCGAACTGTGGAATTTCGACAGCTCGCGGACAAAACTGAAGTCACTCGAATAGAAGATGTTCGGACCACCCTGGCCACTCTTCCGTCTGATACTGAACGAGTGAACATGTTGGTCCGTCTATCAGAAAATAGTCGCAAGCAAAATCCTGAGCTTGCGGTCCAACTTCTTGATCAAGCTCGAGAGTTTACGAATCGCCGTGCGACGAGCTACCAACAGTTCGATGTTCAACTCAAACTAGCCGCTGCTTTTCGCACACTGGAAAGCGGTCACGGTTTCGAAGTGCTTGAGCCGGGCATAATGCAATTGAACGAATTACTTTCAGCAGCGTCGGTGTTGAGTGGGTTTGAAGTAAACGTCTTCAGAGACGGAGAGATACCGATGCAAGGCGGAAGTCGTCTTAGCGATATGGTCAGGCAGTACGGTCAGGAGATTGGATATCAGGCAAAGAATGATTTCGAACGCTCCCAGGCGCTAGCTAATCGCTTTCAGTATTCAGAGTCGCGAATTGTTGCGCGGCTGGCAATCGTGCGTGCCTTGCTGGAGATAGAACCGACGCCCACAAACGATCGGCGATTCGCACGCGGCGAAGAAGTTTTTAGGCAAGAGTAGACTTCTCTTCTCATCAAATTCAGTACACATGATCCTCTGGCGTTCGCGCCGGCTTACCGCGCCGCAGCTTCACCCTATCCCCGGAACCATTCACTTTTCATAACGGCTTGCCGTCTGGGTTGGCTTCGCGACGCCGGCTTTGCCGCGCCGCAAGTGCTCAATCTTCGCAGCGGCTTGCGGCGCGGCAACTCTGCAGCCTCACACCGGGCCGGCAAGCCGTTAGCTTACGCCATTTAATCGCGATTCCACTGAACAATACGCGTACTGTGATCGTGCATTCATCGTAAAAAATGAATACATGGGACCTCAGTACGACTTCGCATCTTACTCGCCTTAAATAATGCCTCGGGTGGCACCATCATTGCTCCATCCAGGACATGCAAATAAAAAGCACGCTCCTAACTTCCCTTCTCTTGCTCGTTTCTCTATTCATCAGCAGCGGTTCGCAATGGCAGAACCATGCTGCATACGCAACAGTGGTCCAAGGGAAGGACGTCGTAAACAATTTCAATAAACAGGTGAAGGCCTACGTTGAGCAACGGAATGCGGTCAAGAAAA
>JBKPAL010000308.1:0-28426 GCA_046726395.1 Acidobacteriota bacterium | reverse complement strand
ATACGCTTTAAGGAGCAGTCGAGTGTAGCATCCGGTCGCTACGGCTCGCGGTTCTGTATTGCTCCTTTCAGCAAACAAATGAACCAAGAACGATCCACTAAATTACACGAAATCGCACGAAGTTGATTCATTTCGTGATTTTCGTGTGATTTCGTGGATTGTGTTGCTGGTTAAGCATTCTGATCTCAATACTGAAAACTTAAGCTCAATCATTCACCGACAATGAAACTCGAAGGCACCTACCAGCTTCACGCACCACGAGAGCGAGTTTTTGAATGCCTCACAAACCCTGAGGTTCTTCAACGTTGCATTCCCGGTTGCGAGCGATTGGAACGCAGCGAAGAGAATACCTACACAGCAACAATCCGGGCTGGAGTGGGAACGATCAAAGGCGTGTTTAATGGCACGGTGCGACTGGAAGACATTCGTCCGTCTGAACACTATCGCATTGTGGTTCAGGCGAAAGGCGGGCCCGGTTTTCTAAAAGGCTCTGGTGATCTGGATCTTGAGGAACAGAATGATGGAACGTTGATTAAGTATTCGGGTGATATTCAAGTGGGAGGGACTATTGCCAGTGTCGGTCAGCGGATGATCCAAGGTACAGCGAAGATGATGGCCTCACAGTTTTTTCTCGCGCTGGAAGCGGCAGCAAAGACCGCGCAGGGAGAGCCACCACCGCAGCACGGCTTTTTTCGGACAGCCCTGAGGTGGTTCTCAGGGTGGCTACGCAAGTTGGTCGGACAAAATTAGCCACGAATCACGCGGACACATAAGAACGCGCCACAGATAAATACGGATAACAAGGATCTGAAAAACAGATATTAAAGAGCAAAGTGCCGCTTAGCTCGTTTGGTGTTTAAGATCCGTGTTATCCGTGTTTATCTGTGGCCGTTGTATTACGTGGCTAGTTTTTCGCTTGGGCCATGAACTGCTCAATGTCCGTGATCTTCCGCGGGAGTGCCTCCGTCATCCACCGCACTCCATCTGAAGTCACCAACATGTCATCCTCGATCCTGACACCCATGCCTTTATATTTCTCAAACGCAGGCGCAATCGTAGCTTTGTACTTGTCCCACTTTTCCTGTGACCAACCCTGGGGCATGTAATCAAGCGCATCCGGTCGAATGTAAATTCCTGGCTCGTTCGTGAACACCATCCCCGGCTCAAACGGCGTCGCATTACTTCCAACATCATGAACATTCATTCCCAACCAATGCGATGTGCCATGCATGAACCACATCAGGAACTGGTTCGAATTGCGATCCGTGATCAAGCCCAGCTTAAACAAACCTTCTTTAATCACTTGAGAAGCAGCTCGATGAACATCTGATATGCGCGCTCCCGGTTTGATTACAGCCGCTCCAGCCTCCTGGGCGTCATACACAATCTGATACAGCTCTGCTTGCGCCGGACTGAACTTTCCATTTGCCGGAATCGTGCGCGTTACATCAGCAGTGTAATGCGCATATTCCGCGCCAACGTCCATCAACAACAGGTCGCCGGCTTTGACTGGACCTTGCGATTCTGTGTAGTGCAGCGTAGTTGCGTTATTGCCACAGCCAACGATCGACGGATAACCCCAGTTGTCAGCATTGCGGAGTTTGAAGGTGTAGATGACCTGAGCGTCGACCTCGTACTCCCATTTCGCGGCCGGCGCCGTAAGCCACGCCCGTTGCTGTGCTTCAGTCGTGATGTCAATCGCGTGTTGCAGAAGCTTTAATTCCATTGGCGACTTTCTTAAACGCATCTCGGCGAAGATTGGCATCGCGTTCTTGACCGTGTAGCCGCTTGCGGGTTTGGACCATTCTGACGCCATTCGTTGTTCCACTCGATATTCCAGGCTGTCAGGATCCCGAGGAATTAATAGATAGATCTCAGATTCATTCCTGCCGGCTGTAGGAAGCTGTTTGGCGTCGGTGCCCGGCGACTTCTGCATTAGTATCCGTTCAGGGGTGGGCCGATACGTCTGGTGATTGCTGATCGCTTTGAGGAAGGGATCCAATTCTCGCGCGTCCCAAATCTCTTTAATGCCTGAGATGCGACTGGCTTCTTCTACGCTATACATGTGCCCAGTCCATGTTTCCGCGCTCGGATTCCTGGCAGGCAGAAACAGAACCTCAGGTATGTCCGCGTTGCCAGGCATCAGTACAAGCGTTGCCGAACTCTGTTTGAGGTTGGTCAGATAGAAGAGATTGTTCTCTTGTCGATAAGGATAGTCGACATCATTGGTGTACACGCGCGGTTCGGTGCTGAACAGTAGCAACATCGCTTTAGTACCGATGGACTTCGCAACGCGAGTCCTTCGCTCAGCAAGTTCAGTCAGTCTCGCACTCTCGTCGAATACCGGAGCCGGAGGTGTCACCCTGATCGCGACAGGCTTCGCATCGTCTCCACTCTTAACGTTTCCAGCCGAAGTTGTTAAAGAAAGACCGATCAGAAGAGACAGCAACACACCTGTGCTGACCAATCTTCGGATTAGAACGAATTTCATTGAATAAGATCTCCCAAGCTAAAAATGGACTAGTCTGCGCAGCTATAACCTAAACACCTGTCGACGTGACTCTCATTCACACCGGGCTTCAGCCCGGTGCCCCAGCGAGAATGAGAAATATCTCGTTCGGAGTTAGACAATCATTGCTCCAAGCAGATATGGAGTTACGGAGTTGAAGGTGGGGGCGGATATTTTCTTCGATTCATTCGCGGATTGCCAAATACCTGCCTGGTCCCATCAGGCTTTATAAGCACTCGAGTGCCATCCGGATTTGTAATAATTTGACTTCCATCTGGAAGCGTTCGAATGCTCACTCCGCCAGGGAACCTCCGAACACTTTGTCGCTTCGGCACAGGCACATTTGGCACATCGATGTCGGGTACGACAATCTCCTCAGTCTCATCTGGATGCTTCTTCGTGACGATCTTGGGAGCCTTCTTTTCCTCTTTAGCTGCGGCCGCTCGCTCCTTCTGGTTCTTTGCTGTAGCTGCTGCGTCAGCATTCGACTCTGTTTTCGATGGTTCTGCTGCAGGAGTTGGTGTCGACGTACTAACCTGCGTTATCGGAGAACTTTCCGGCGTTGCTACAGGTGAGCTCGAGGAGTTGACCGCGGGCGAGCTAACTACGCCTGAGTCGCTTCGATTCTGATAGACATAAAAGCCACCGGCGGTCGCTGCCAACACCAGACCGGCAGCGGCAGGCAGTACCCAACTCGGCTTTGAAGACTTCCCTGGCTGCTGCGATCGAACGACGGTGGTCTCACCTGGTGGAACCGTATTCTTACTCACAACGGGATGAATTGTTTGACGAGCTACGTTCGCTTCGGTTGCTGGCGTCGTTATCGGCGTCGCAGGCGGGAAAAGAACGGTGTTGGCTTCGCTTCGGTTGGAGACGGTTGCAGCCTCACCAGACCCCTGCAACGCACGACGCATCGCGGCGGCTGTGGTGGGGCGCTGTTCGCGGTTCTGAGCCATCCCGCGACCAATAACTGTGGCTGTTTCTTCTGAAACCGATTTATTCAACTCATTGGCAGGCAGGAGCGGATCTGGCTGCCCGTTTACGATTGCCGCTGCGCGCGTAAGTGCGTCGGGTGGTTTCTCGCCAGTCAGAAGGTGATAAAGAGTCGCACTCAACGAATAGATATCACTGCGCGGATCGGTGCCGAGTCCCTGGACTTGCTCCAAAGGTGCATAGTTTGGCGTGTAGCCGAAAATGCTGGCTGATGTAGTTACCCGAGAAATTTCACTCGCATGCCCTTTTGCAAGGCCAAAGTCGAGCAGAATTATCTGCCCGCGCGACGTGAGCTTCAGATTCTGTGGCTTGATGTCGCGATGGATGATCTGAGGATCCTGGGTGTGCAAATAGTCGAGTGCATCAAGCAATTGATCAGCCCAGCTCAATACCTGGTCCACTGGAAACGGACCACGACGGTGACCAATCATCTCCGCAAGATCTTCGCCAGTAATAAACTGCATCACCAAAAACTGGCCTTCGCCTTCAGAGAAATGGTCGCTTACTCGCGGCAACGCGGGATGATGTAGACGTGCCAGGAGTCGTGCTTCACGCTCAAACTGTTTTCGCAATCGCTCGTCGGCAAACAGCGTCTCCTTCAGCGCAACAGTAGTATCAAGGCGCTGATCAATAGCTTCGAAGACAGCACCCATGCCGCCCTGGCCAAGTTGGCGGACGATCTGATAGCGGTTTTGCAGCACTGTTCCTGTTACAAGCATGACTCTTCTTGCGATGAAATACTCAGCCTAATTGCAATGGTCGTTTATTATACACACGCGATTCGCTGCGGACGAACATGGCAATTTTGGAGTGCGCGTTTGATTATTGAGTGAATTGAACAATCCAGCGTATTCTAAAGCGCAATGAGCGAAACTTTTTCGCGTGATGACAACGTCATCGATGTTGGACCGCCGAGACGTCGCCGGTGGCGTCGCTGGTTACTCGCCGCCGTAATAGTCTTTTTCATTCTACTTTCGCGTAGCCTCTCCATTTATCTGTCCGCTCTCTGGTTCGGTTCCCTCGGATACCAACAGGTTTATTGGTACATCTTCAAGTGGAAGATAGGTCTGTTCTTCCTCTTCTCCATACTCACTATCGTTTTTCTTCGCGGTGCATTTTGGTTGCTTGAGCGGGCCTTCAGTACATACGTGCTCGAGAAGCGGACGATCGTTATTAACAACCAACCCGTTCAGTTCTCGCCCGCACGCTTTGTGAAACCAATCAGTTGGATTGTAGCTGCCCTCTGTGGTGTGTTCTTTGGACTGGCGATGAAAGACGATTGGCAAACTTTCGCACGCTATTTCAATCGGGCTTCAGCTCAGATTGCAGATCCAATTTTTCAAAAGCCACTTAGCTTCTACTTATTTGTGCTGCCCTTCTACAACGAAGTTAGCTTCTGGCTGATATCTATTTCCTTCATCGTCTTATGTGCGGCACTGATCTATGCGCTGCTCATCTTGCCGCAGAAGATGTTCAAGTCTGATAGAGACGACGCTTCTGGCGTCGCCTTTGCGGCAGTGTCTCTGTCGCTTGCCGCATTCCTTTTGCTGCTGTCATGGCGCACGTATCTTTCTCGCTTTCCCTATCTCTGGCAGGACCATCAGATATTCTCCGGAGTTAACTACGTCGAGGCCAGGTATCTTCTACCGGCGTTAGTCTTCGTCGCGATTGGCCTCTTGGTCGCTGCTGCGATTGCGATTCTCAATGCATTCACGAGGCAAGGTTTGCGCCTGCTTCTTCTGGCGGTTGCAATTCCTCTAGCCATTTACATTGTTGGCGTGGTAATCGTGCCGGCTTACGTTACCAGTTTCATAGTCAAGCCAAACGAAATCGATCGCGAGACACCCTACATAGAGCACAACATCCAATGGACGAGACGAGCGTTCGGCCTGGAACAGATCGAAAGCAGAGATTTTGAAGCAGAAAATTCCGTTCAGGCGCTGAACCTGGCTGCGAATCGCGACACCCTGGAGAACATTCGGTTGTGGGATTGGCGCGCTTTGCGCGACACGCTTAAACAGATTCAAGCAATCCGCACCTATTACGACTTTCCGGACGTCGATGTCGATCGCTACACCACGAACGGAAAGCTGCGGCAGATGATGACTGCCGCGCGAGAGCTGAATGTCAATTCCCTTCCCGAACCTTCCCGCAACTGGATCAACGAGAAACTGAGCTACACGCACGGTTACGGCATAACAATGAATACGGCGAATGGATTTACGCCGGAAGGGCTGCCGCAATTTGTTGTTTCAAACATGCCGATCGAATCGCAGTCTCCCGAAATCAAGGTCACGCGGCCGCAGATCTACTTCGGTCAGGAGACCAATACCGACGTCTACGTGAAGACACGTCAAAAGGAGTTCGACTATCCGCAGGGCGAAACAAACACGTATACGAGTTATGAGGGTACGGGTGGGATCCGAATCGGCTCTGGTCTGCGCCGAATGCTCCTGGCAACTGCTTTGAACGATGTCTCAAAGCTGCCGTTTTCTGATGACGTAAACTCAGACAGCCGCGCGTTGATCAATCGCGAGATTAGCAAGATGGTTAACGGAGTGGCGCCGTTTCTTATTTACGATAATGATCCCTACATCGTCGTGAGTAACGACGGACGTCTTTTTTGGATAATCGACGCCTTCACTGAATCATCAAACTATCCATACTCACGCCATCATCTCGTTGACGATGATCGAGTCAACTACATCCGGAACAGCGTCAAAGTAGTCATCGATGCCTACAACGGTTCGCTGGCGTTCTACGTTTTCGATGCGAATGATCCCATCATCCAAACCTATCGCAACATGTTTCCCTCGCTTTTCCAGGATGCGACGGCGATGTCTGCTGATCTTCGCAACCATATTCGTTACCCAGAAACATTAATCAAGGTGCAGGCTGAGGTGTTCGGGCTTTACCACACACAAAACGTCAAAGTGTTTTTCCAGCGTGAGGACGTTTGGAGTGTCGCGCAACAACTCTCCAGGGACGACCAGAACAAGAAGCAGAGTGAACCGATCGATCCGTATTACGTCCTGATGCAGTTGCCGGGAGAGAACGTGGGCATGGAGTTCGCGATCATTCTTCCCTTCACTCCAGCGAACCGAAACAACATGATTGGTTGGATGGCGGGTCGTTGCGATGGAGAGAACTATGGAAAGTTGCTGGTTTATAACTTCCCGAAATCGCGATTGATTGAAGGACCATTACAGATCGAAGCCAGAATCGATCAAAATCCACAACTCTCAGCACAGTTCAGCTTGTGGAACCAACAGGGCTCACGCGTGTTGCGTGGGCATCTGCTCGTAATTCCCGTGGGTCGATCACTGCTTTACGTAGAACCGGTGTATCTGCAGGCGGAACGAAGTCCAATGCCAGAATTAAGGTTAGTGGTACTCGCGATTCAGGAGCGAATCGCTTATGGGTCAACGTTTGCTGAAGCGATGACTAGCCTATTCGGGGAAGCTGCTCAGGCTCCTGCCGAAGCTCAGCCGAGTAAAGGTGCTCCCGCTGAAACCACGAAGCAGTCAACACCCACTCCATCGCCGTCTCCATCAAGCGCTACGGTGAATGAGCTGGTGAATCGGGCAGTGCAGGAGTTTGACGAGTATCAACGGCTTACTGCGCAAGGAAAGCTGGCAGAGGCGGGACAAAAACTCGAGCAGCACAAACGCACTCTGGAAGAATTGAAACGCGTGAGTGCCAAGCCATAAAACCATTGGGCCGCGGATTAACGCGGATAACACGGATCTGAAAAAGAAGAAGGCAGAAGCAGAAGGCAGAGAGCAGAAACATTTTCCATTCGTCATTTGACATCTCTCATTTGGTCGTTCTGTTCTTTCAGTCTCAGCCGTTGAGTCAGCCAGCCTGAAAACTAGATTAAAAGGCGATGGGAATTACCAAATGCCAAATCTCAAATGACGAATGGAAAATGTTCTCTGCTTTCTGCCTACTTCTGCCTCCTGTCTTTTCAGATCCGTGTCATCCGCGTTAATCCGCGGCCCTAGTTCTCTGCTCCTTATCGCGCGAGATTCTCCTCGAGCTTTTTCGCGTCCCTAACCGCCTCGTCATATTCAGCACGATGATCAGCATCAGGATTCATCTTCAGTAGGAAATCGATCTGCTTGCGAGCATCTGCATCGCGCTTCGCCTGGTGATACGCCTTCGCGAGATTCACCCGTAGCAGTGCGTTATCACTCCCTACCTTCAATCCCTTCTCAAGGTAATCGATTGCCTTTTGAGTATCTCCTCCCAACACCCTTGGGGCTTGCAGGTACAATTGACCGAGGCCAAGGTACGCACTCCCGGCTTGATAACCTTCATCAATCTGAAGGACACGCTCCATCTCACTGCGAATATCTTCCACGTTAGCCAAACCGGCCAAAGTACTGTGCTCAGCATCGCCGCCGTAGTTGGCGCCCAACCAAAAATGGCCCTCCGGCTTATTCTCCTGGAGTTGCACCGCCATTTTTGCGGCTTCGATCCCCTCACGGAACGCACCTTCCCGCTCAGTGTCATCGTCTGTATGTGCCCCCACGTAATAGTTGGCCCTCGCCAGCTTCCACGCGATTTCATAGTTGCCGTAGTCAGCGGTACGGGCTTGGCGCAGCAAGGCGACGGCCTTACGGGCGTGCGTCAAGTCTTGCCGCTGCGCGTATTCCTGGTCTGCCTGGGCTATTAGCGGCGTACCGCTCACACTCGCGCCCGGAGTCGATGCGGAGGCTGCTGGCGGCGGCTCATCTCGATTACAACTCAGAAATAAAATGGGAAAACCACCCAAAATAAAAAGCGCTGTCAGGCGCTTCACTCGCGAGTTTGCTAGGAATTTTGTAACTTGCATATGATTTTGCTCGAGATTGTCTACCTGCTCTATACAATTAAATTTCGTTTGGCCCAAGTGGCTATTCAAACCCTGCCGGATAGGTTATAGTGGGCAGCCCCTCGGTTAGACGCACGCAATTAGCGGAATGGATTACCGCCAAGAGATGCTTGCTGCAGCATTCTACGACTTGGAAGGAACCCTGGTGAGCACCAATCTGGTCCACACGCTGGGTTTCTACGCCCGGAATCAACCGGGGCTGCTCCAGAGCTTCAGGATGAGTGCTGCCACGCTGCTCAGCCTGCCAGTGTTCGCCGTTACGGACCAGTATAGTAGAAAAGTTTTCAACGACCTCTATTTTAAACGTTACAAGGGAATCTACGAGGATCGGCTTCGTTACCTTGCCGATGATCTGTTTGAGAACGTGCTGAAGCCTGCAGTGTTTCCTGGCACCTATGAGTTGCTGGAGAAGTCGCGCAGTCTGGGGTTGCGTCAGGTTGTTGTTACTGGCGCGCTTGATGTGTCAGTCAAGCCGTTGATGGAGCATCTGGGAATAACTGAGTACGTGGCTAACCGGCTTGAGTTTGTAAACGGTGTGGCTACTGGACGTCTGCTGCCACCGGTTATGGCTGCAGCAACGAAGGCTTCATGGATCAGGGTGTACGCTGAGAAGGAAGGTATTAGCCTAAGCGACTCTTATGCGTACACCGACAGCATGAGTGATCTGCCGATGCTTTCGATAGTCGGGCACCCGGCGGCGATTAATCCGGATATGAGGCTGCGTCAAACGGCGATTCATCACGATTGGCCAATCCTCGATTTGAAATAGAGGCATTCGCGTGAAGATAGAAATGATCCACTAATTTGTTTCGTGTAATTCATGGATCTTCTTTTGTAATTCGTAATGATATTCAGCGACCCAGAAAGCAACCACGAAGCTTTGATTGAATCAACATGTCGCTTCAATTAAGACGCAAAACACACGAATCGGTCATCTATATCGACCGCGATAGTGCGCCGCGGATCATGCCGTCCGGCGAAGACTTCATTCTCGAAGACCTTCCTATTGGGACGCGCGTTCTCTATCCGAATCCACCCATCAAAGGTTTGCCTAATCGTGAAGCTGCCATCCGGTATGCCTTAAATCATCCGCACGGGTGCGATCCATTGTTTGCGCAACTCGAACCAGGGATGCGTGTGACGATCGCAGTTGACGACATCAGTCTCCCCTTGCCTCCCATGGCCACGCCCGACATACGACAAACGGTTCTCGAGATCGTGTGTGACATGCTCTCGGGCCATGGCGTAGACGACGTGCACATCATTATCGCCAATTCCCTGCACCGCAAAATGACGGAGTGGGAGATGAAACGCATGGCCGGTCCGAGGATCTTTGCTGATTACTATCCGGACCGCTATTACAACCATGATGCTGAATGGACCGACGGACTAATTAAGATCGGAGAGACGAAACACAAAGAACCATTAACTCTCAATCGACGCGCTGCCGAAAGCGATCTGCTGATCTACGTGAACATCAATCTGGTGCCGATGGACGGCGGGCATAAGTCAGTCGCGGTGGGCCTTTGTGACTACGAGTCGTTGCGTGCGCATCACGAACCACAAACGATTCGGGACTCCGACAGTTACATGGATCCGGCGCGCTCAGAGTTAAATCACAAGGTCCACCGGCTCGGAAAGGTTGTTGATGAGCAGCTCAACGTTTTTCACATCGAGACGGCCATCAACAATCGCATGTACAAAGGCGACATGGACTTTCTCCTGAAGAACGAGGACGACTTTACGGCCTTCGATCGAATGAAGTTTGAAGCTATGCGCTACACCTTGAACAAGCTGCCTCGACCTGCGCGGCGCAAGCTGCTGCATTCCCGGCCGGCGCAATACGAAATGATCGCTTGCCATGCGGGTAAGACCGATCTTGTTCACGACAAGATTATCGAGAAGGCTTTCGAACAATACTCGATTCCGATCAGCGGCCAGTGTGACATCCTGGTCACTGGCATTCCCGATATTTCGCCTTATAACGTTTATTCGATCTTGAACCCATTGCTGGTGCAGGTAATGGGTCTCGGCTATCACTTCAACTTTTATCGAAACAAACCACTGCTGAAGAAGGGCGGAGTGCTAATCATTCATCACCCTTGCTACGACGAATTCGATCACAACTTTCATCCGAGCTATATCGAATTCTTCAATCGACTACTGCCGGAGACGCGAGACGCGTTCGTCTTACGTGACAAGTACGAACGCGAATTTGCGAACAACCCCAGCTATGTGGAGATGTACCGCAGGGGCAACGCGTATCACGGCGCGCATCCGTTTTTCATGTGGTACTGGGGCGAGAACGGCCGCCAACACGTCGGCAGAGTCATCGCAGCGGGGGCGGAGAATGCCCACGTACCTGCGATCCTGGGATGGGAGCGCGCTGATAATTTAACGGAAGCGATCGCGATGGCGCGAAGTTACATGGGCAATTCAGCTGAGATAACGATGCTGCATCAGCCGATGATCGGCATCGCCGACATGGAATGAGGGACTTGCCGATTGCCAATTGGCAATTGGCAATCCTCAATTGGCAATCGGAATTTGGGAATGACCAGGTTTTCGCCAACAGAGATCTATAACGACCGCCGCATCCTTCTGATCGGCAGCACGGGCTTTCTGGGCAAAGTCACGCTCAGCATGCTGCTGCATCGCTTTCCCAACATCGGCAAGGTCTACGTAACCGTTCGCGCCCGCTCGCAGGAAGAATCTGAATCACGATTCTGGAACAACGTAATAACTGCGCCACCTTTCGATCCGCTCCGCGAACGATACGGCAGTGCTCTCGAAGGCTTTGTCCGCAGCAAGGTCGTGGTGCTGGGCGGCGACATAGGTGATGTGAATCTCGGCTACACCGAGGAACAGGCACAGCGCGTAGCAGACGACATCGACGTCATAATAAACAGCGCCGGTAATGTGACTTTCAATCCGACACTCGAGAGCGCTCTTCGCACAAACGTCGTCGGCACACAAAACGTAATCGCCTTCGCCAAGCGTATGAAGCGCCCGGCGCTGGTCCATGTCTCCACTTGTTTCGTAGCGGGCAATCGTTCCGGCGCAGTCTGGGAGAGCGATCCAGTGCCCGGTTATTTTCCGCGTAAGGCTGAGTTGCCGGGAGTGGAGTTCTCCGTTGAGCAGGAGATAAAAGACTGCGCCAAACTCTCAGACCGAGTGAAGGAAGAAGCGCGGGACGCGATGATGACCGCGCAATTCCGAGAACTCGCGCGAAAGCGTCTAAACGACGAAGGACGTGATGCAGACGACCCGGACGCACTCGGATTAGCAGTGGCACGCGAAAGAAAGGTTTGGATTAGAACCAGGCTTACCGAACTGGGCGTAGAACGCTCGAGCTGGTGGGGTTGGCCCAACATCTATACGTACACCAAGTCTCTCGGTGAGCAATTGGTCGCCGCTGAGACGGGCATCGTTCGCAGTATCGTCCGGCCCAGTATTGTTGAATCCGCACTTTCATATCCTTTCCCCGGTTGGAACGAAGGATTCACGACCACCGCTCCGATCATCTTTCTCGTTCTTAACGGTCAGATCAAAATACCTGCCGACCCGAAATTAATTCTAGACATTACACCAGTCGATCAGGTCGCGTCGGTGATGCTGGCCGTCGCCGCACAGGCATGCGTCGAAGAGCCGCGCCTCGTCTTTCAGGCAGCTACCGGTGATTCGAATCCCAACAACATGGAACGCATCATCGGACTCGTTGGCCTATTCAAACGGAAACATTTCCAGGAAAAGGAAACAGGGATAAAGGTGGTGAATGAGATTGCGTCTCGCATGGAACCGCGATCGGTCTCAAGGTCGACTTTCGAGAAAACCTCTTTGCCGATGCTCAACTCGGCAGCTAAGAAGGCCAGTTCGCTACTCGACCGTGCGCGTCCGCGTTGGGGCGGCGGACGAGTGGTCGAAGCTCTCGACCTGGTGAAGACGAGCGTTGAGCGAGTTGAAGAGATTACTCGCGAAACAACCGAAGCATTTGCCCTGTTTCGTCCGTTTACGATCGAGAACGCCTACATCTTTCGTTCCGACAACGTCCGATCGCTGTTCGAAAGAATAAGCAAAGACGAGCGGTCGCTGCTCACCTGGCACCCGCAGAAGTACGACTGGTACGACTACTGGATGAACACGCATCTGCCTGGTCTGAAGAAGTGGGTGTTTCCGACGCTTGAAGATGAGATGCGGGCCCAGCCGAAACGCATCTACACTTATCGCGATCTACTCGAGCTATTCGAGACCTCGACCAAGCGCCACGCGACGCGCGTTGCCATGCGCATTGAACGCAATGGTCGCAAAGAGCAGTACACGTATGCTGATTTGTCTGAACTAGCCACACGAGCCGCCGGCTTCTTTGCGAGTCAGGGAATCAAGTCAGGCGATCGGGTGATGCTGGTGAGTCACAACGCACCGGAATGGGGCATGACTTATTTTGGCGTGCTGAAAGCGGGTGCCAGCTGCATTCCCGTCGATCCTGATAGCTCGCTTGAAGAGATCGTGAACTTCGCCCGAGCTGGTGACGCAGCCGCAATAGTGATCAGCGAGAAGTTGAATGACGAACATTCGGAACTGTGTGCTCGTCTCGATGAGGAAGGAATCGCAGCAAGAGTCTGGCAGTTCGACGAAGTCTTCGAATTGCCCGAACAGGAAGTAGAAGACCAGCGGATCGCGCTGCTTCCCTCGCGCGTCCCGGCCCAAACGGTGGCTTCACTGATTTTTACCTCGGGCACCACGGGACGCCCGAAAGGTGTGATGCTGTCGCATCGCAACTTCACGAGTATGGTGTCCATGCTGTCATCTGTTTTTGACATGACGACAAAAGACGGCGTGCTCTCGGTCCTTCCGCTACACCACACGTTTGAATTCTCTACTGGTTTCCTTACGCCTTTGTCGCGCGGCGCTCAGATCACTTACCTACCGGAGTTAACCTCCGACGCACTCGCCAAAGCAATTAAGAACGGACATGTGACAGGTATGGTCGGAGTGCCTGCGTTATGGGAACTACTGCATCGCCGCATTAAGAACAAGCTGTATGAACGCAGTGACTGGATTGGTAAGACTGCCGACTCGTTGATTCAGGTGAATGCATGGTTGCGAGATAAAACGCCTCTCAACTTCGGTTCTTTCCTCTTCTATCCGATTCATGAAGGACTGGGCGGCAGGATTCGTTACTTCATCAGCGGTGGCTCGGCTCTCGGTGAGAAGGTGCAGAAAGACTTTCAGGGTCTCGGCTTTACGATCCTCGAGGGTTATGGACTTACCGAAGCATCACCGGTGCTCACAGTAACTCGACCTGAAAATAGAATGCTGGCGGGAACGGTGGGCAAACCGTTACCTGGTGTCGAAGTGAAGATTGCTGATCCTGATCCAAGCGGTGTTGGACAAGTAATTGCTCGTGGACCAAACGTGATGCTCGGTTACTACGCCAACGAAGAGGCGACGCGTGACGCGCTGGTAGAACGTTGGTTGTACACAGGCGATCTCGGAAAGCTGGACGATGACGGCAATCTGTATCTGGTCGGGAGATCAAAGGAGATTATCGTCGATACAAACGGCAAGAACGTTTATCCAGATGAACTTGAGGAGGTTTACTCGAATTCTCCTTACATCAAAGAACTGAGCATCGTTGGTTTGCCGGATGGAGTAGCCGAAAAGGTTGCGTGTCTTGCTGTGCCCGATGACGAGTATGACATCGCACTCTCGCGCGACGACTTACGCCGCAAAGTTGAAGAGCACTTCCGCGAGGTCTCTGCGTCGCTTCCTTATTACAAGCGCGTAAAGGTGCTGCACTTCACTGACATCGAGTTGCCTCGCACCGCGACTCGCAAGGTCAAACGTGGTGAAGTGCTTCAGATAATGCAACGGTTGGAGGACACGCAAAAGGCAGGACAAATTTCTGTAGGACGCGAGCCTGAAGGCGGAGATGCAAACTGGCTGATGGGCATAGTTGCGAATGTTTCGAACCGACAGCGTAACGAAATCTCGTTACGGTCACGTCTTGCCGATTTGGGTTTTGACAGCTTGATGTTCGTAGAGTTAGCGACCGCGATCGAACATGCCGGTGGTTCTATTTTATCGCCGGAACGGCTGAATGAAGTTCAGGATATTCGCGAATTGCTGACGGTCGTTAATCGTCGCGGCGGCGCAGTGCGTGCGGAACTTAGAACGCAGACGGAAGACACCAAGAGCGACGATGAGATTCGCGTTCCCTCGTTCGTGCGCACAGTCGGAAACAAAGCTGCCGATCTTCTGCAAAAGGCTTTCTACGATCAGTTTCTGAATACACGCTACGAAGGCCGCTCCAATATTCCGCCACATACAAATTTCATTGTAGCGGCGAATCACTGTTCGCACCTCGATATGGGATTGACGAAGATGGCCCTGGGCGAATTCGGCAAAGATATGGTGGCTTTGGCGGCTGCTGATTACTTCTTCGATAACAAATACAAGCGCGCGGTGATGGAGAACTTCACGAATTTGGTTCCAATGGAGCGGAGTGGTTCGCTGCGCCAATCTTTGCGACATGCGCGATCTTTTCTCGATCGTGGTTACAACGCAGTGCTCTTCCCCGAAGGCACGCGATCGTTGACCGGTATCATGGCTGACTTCAAGCCAGTAGTTGGTTACCTGGCGCTCGCGTCGCGAGTCGGAATCCTGCCGATGTATCTGGAAGGTACTTACCACGCGATGCCCAAAGGATCAAACATTATCAAGAGCCGTGATGTTGGCGCACGCATTGGCCGGTATCTGCCGATTGAAGAGTTGGAAGAGATGACGAGCAGCCTTCCGCGAGCAGAGGCGTATCGGTTGATCGCAGCACTGGTCCGGCACGAGGTGGTGAATCTGCGTGATCGGACTCGCGACACGTTTGACCCGGTTGGATTGCGCAAACAGTGGAAGGCAGAACGTCGCGCCGCGCGTGAGCAAGCGGTTGAATTAGTAACCTAACCTCCCTTCGGAGTGCGGTGGCAACTCTTTGGAGTGCGGTGGCAAGCGAAGCGCGACACCGCTTTGGATCATTGTGTGGTCTGAAGACGTTGAGTGAATCCAAGAGGCGATCCAAAGCGGTGTCGCGCTTCGCTCGCCACCGCACTCCAAAAATTTAGTGCCTACTAAACAGAAACCACAAAAGCGCACCGCACGCATAACGCCCGTGACGTCCACAAAACGTCGCGCGACGATCGAGAAACGTGCCCGGCCCACAACTCTCATCACCGGAGGAACAGGCTTTCTCGGTTCGCACCTCGTGCGGCAACTCGTAGAAACAGGTGCCAGGGACATCCGCGTCATGGCCACATCAATTCCCGACTGGCTCGTCGACCTGGGTGTAGAGACCTTTGAGGGCTCAATTCTAAAACCAGCAGATGCAGCTCACGCCGTTGAAGGAATCAGGGACATTTACCATCTCGCTGGCCGGGTCTCACGCGAACGAGAAGAGGCGCGAGACATGTATGCGATCCACGTCGAAGGAACTCGCTTGCTGTGCGACGCCGCGAAAAATGCCGGCGCGAAAACGATTGTTCTCGCTTCCACAAGCGGCACAATCGCAGTCACTGAAGATGGAGATGTGATTCCCGACGAACTCTATCCGCCACCTTTCGACATCATCACGCGCTGGCCGTACTACGCGAGTAAGGTTTACCAGGAGATGGCTGCACTCGAGCGGTTTTCAGGCAAGGGGCTTCGGTTAGTTATCGTGAATCCTAGTCTGTTGTTGGGTCCCGGTGACGAACGTTTGAGTTCTACAAAAATTGTTCTCGATTTTCTGTCGAAAAAGATTGGTGCGGTCCCGAGCGGCGGATTGAGTTTCGTTGACGTACGCGATGCGGCGCGCGCATTTCGCATCGCCATGAAGAAGGGTCGACATGGCGAGCGATATTTGCTTGGAGCTGCCAATTGGACGTTTGAGCGGTTCTTCGGAAGGTTGGAACGCTTGACGAAGATCTCGGGTCCTAAGATCGCGTTGCCGGGGAAATTTATGGTGGCTGGTTCGAAACTGGTGGACTCGTTCTTCAAGCAATGGGACCTCGCTTCACCGGTTGAGCCGGGAGCGATCGAGATGGCCCAGTACTTTTGGTACTTGAACTGTGCGAAGGCTTCGCGTGAGCTCGGCTTTCGTTCACGCGATCCAGGAGAGACTCTGCACGACACGGTGGTCTATCTGCGTGAGAATTTCTTAGGCGGTGACGCCTTCAGGAAGTAAGAAGTAAGAAGTAAGAATTAAGAGTCAAGAATTAAAAATTAAGAATTAAGAATTAAAATTTTGTTTATGCGATAGCGATTTGTACATGAAAATTCGGAACGCTTCCGAACACAAATTTTTAACTCTTAATTTTTAATTCTTAACTCTTTAATTCTTAATTTTTAATTCTTAACTCTTTAATTCTTAATTTTTAATTCTTAATTCTTAATTTATTCACCTAACGCGGCATATTTGAAGAGTCGGAACCGATACTTTTGTTGCTCGCGAATATTCTTCGCCACTTGTCTGTGTAGATTCTCGTCCCAAGCGGTGTACCGGTCGATAAACTTATCCGCCGCTGCTTTATCACCCGCATACTGCACCGCTAGCGTTTCCTTCAGCATCTTGCCTGCCACGTCATGATACTTATCGTAGTTGATCGTTAGTTTTCCGCCTGCAAAGGCCAGCAATCCATTTTCCAGAAAATAATTCCATTGCATCAACTGCATTGTGTTGTAAGGCTGATCACGCCGGGGCTTATTGTTTTGCAACACGCGCAGGATGCCGCTGGCGTACACAGCACGGAGCTGTTCATCTGTATAGTAATTTGACTTGCGGAGGGCTTCGGCCACGTATAACGAAACCAGATCGGCTTTCATCTCTTCGAGCGCGCTGGCATCTTCCTGCAAAGCGTCGTCGAGGTCCCGGTTGTCGCGCGTGCGATCGACACCGAGATAATGGCCCACCTCATGCCACAACGTTCTATAGAAGTTACCGTCGGCAGTTAGGTCTTTCTTGTGTTGAGGCGCGATGGCAGCTTCCCATGTCCGTGAAGTGCCTTCGAAAATATTTGGCTCACGCATGATGTTCGCGCGCAACAAGATGATGCGGCCATAGCTACGAGCCAGGTAGGTCTCGTTCGGCAGAATCGTTGCCGTATTGCCACCTCGTGCCTGCCCAAAGTCAGCAACCACATCGTAAACACCGACAGGAATGTCTTCCCGAATTTTCTTGTGATGCTCGTATGGCAATGAATCTTCTAATGCCTGCAAACCTTTCATCGCTTGCCTGAGCGCGCTTGTCTCTTGCGGACGTGTAGCAAGAAGACTGAACGCGTAAAAGGTCTTCACTCCAAACAACTCGTCGTCATAAGTTTCATAAGAACCGATTTGGGCATTCAGATTTTTGAAGTGACCAGTAACCCATGATGCATCCCCAGACTCGTAGTCATTGGAAAGTAGATCACGGGCCCGATTGCGCAAGTACCGAGCAAACTCTTGGTCGTCCTTCTCTACGTCTTGCGCAGCCGCCGTCAACAACGAATGTGCCTTGACCATTTCATCGGCATAAGCGACGGCATACGGCACGGCATAGAAAGAGGAGTCACCTGATTTCGTATTGGACAGTTGTGACTTAAGAGTAGTTGCTAGTCCCGGATGGAGAGAATTTAGGACTGGATACTTCTGTAATATAGCTATGTCGCGCTGAAGATTAGTCGATGTCGCGCGCTTCACCACGGTTCGCAAATCCATAATTGCGTCGCGACTCTCTGGATGCGCAACGAGATACGTTTCCAATTCCTCCTTCTTCGCACCCCAGGGGTAAACATTCTTACCGGGTTGTATTCCTTCTACTGGGAGAAACGGCTCGCGTTTGTTCTCCAGTGTCGTAGCGATTGGTCCCTGGTTTAGACGATAAAGCGTTACCAGGTTCTGTACCTCGGGAGCAGAGCCATTTCGACGGTCAAGTTGGACCAACTGTTGAAATGACCTCAAAGCCTCAGGATGTCGTTGTTGTTCGTAGAGGCTTTGAAAAATTTTGCCGACTTCGAGCAGCTTGGCTACGGCCTTCTGTTCGCGCTGGCTCAAATGTGCAAGCTCAGGTGCCAAGCGTAAGGGCTGCGTCTTTTCGATGATTGGCTGACTTCTTTCGAGGGGCCAATAACCTGGTGGTAAAGAGCTGCCTTTTTTCATTGCGGTCAAGGGAGATGTTTGAGCAAGAGTCACGGCAATTAGTGATAGAACTGTAGCAACGACCAAAATTTTGTGCATGAGCGCCTCGTTAGTTTTCGGGTATTGTGACGAATGGTGTTGTCGTTCGTCCAGAGGCCAGAACGCAGTAGGCAGAAAGCAATAGCAGTGAGTCACGACTTAGTGGCTGTGCCTTCTGGACTTGAGGAAGTGGCTTCGCCCTTCCGGCAGGACCAACAAGAGTTTTTGGGCTATGCCCTCCCAAGCAGACTATCAAGGGCTCTTTCTCCAGCCTTGGACCTAAGAGGGCACAGCCCAGAACTCCTAGCAACCGTTGCCGGAAGGGCGAAGCCACTTCCTCAAGTCCAGAAGGCACAGCCATCACTAAGTCGTGACTCACTGCTATTGCTTTCTGCCTACTGCCCTCTGCTTACTGCTTACTGACCTCCCTTCTGACCTCCGACTTCTGACTTCTGATTGCTGCGCCGCTTGTCTGGCGCATTTTTTGTGCTGCTTATCTTTATAACCGTCTTTCATAAATCTTCGCACGGCCCTTACGTTGCTATGCAGCTCAATGGACCGCTCAAGCTAATTCTCAGAGCGGTCATCGAGCAATAGCGATGGGTGCATTAGTTCACGGACTTATCAGACGTTGGCGCCGGCAAAGAAGAAGACGCACCGTGGGGCGCGCCTATGACATGGCCCTTGAAATCGCCAACATAATTCCCAAGGGAGCGACTGTGCTCGATGTGGGTTGCGGCAACGGGTTCATCGCGCACCACCTCACATGTATGCTTCGAGCAAGTGTGGTTGGCATAGATGTAAGTCAAACTACTGAGGCACGCATTCCCTATCTTCGTTATGACGGCCGCCACTTGCCGGTGCGAGATCAAACGTTCGACGTCGTTCTTCTCTGTTATGTGCTGCATCACGCGCAGAATTGTTCGCTGGTGCTGGCAGAGATACGTCGCGTGATGAAGACCGCCGGCTTAGTTGTTGTTTATGAGGACATGCCGAGCGGCGGTTGGAACCAGGCGGTTTGTTGGGTTCACGATCGGAAATGGAGGGAACGCTCTGGACCTTGCACCTTTCGGCTCGCGAGTGGATGGCGACGATTGTTTCACGCCGAGGGCTTTCAAGTGATTTATGAACGACAACTTTCTAGGTGGCGTAACCTTGCTCACCCGGTGAGTCGCAAATTATTCATCCTCGAACTAAGCGAGACGGATCCACAGATTACGCAGATTACAGAGATTAAAGAAAGAGAAGACCTTTATCCAATACTTGTACCTCAACCTGATCATTTGTAGATGGACCGACGCAACTGAGTGTAAGATTTGCTTCGTTTGCTCTGTGTAATCTGTGGATGCTTATTGGATCGTGCCGAGCTGGCGATGCATTCTCATGAAGTCGAAGTTGTTCCACGCCTCGGCAATCTTTCCATTTTCAATGCGCAAGAACACCATCCCGGTGAAGTCAACCGGTGCTTGCGTCGCAGCGATACCCAAATGATCTCCAGCGTGCTTTCCTCGAACTGAGCACCGCGCCGCCACCTTGTCGCCCTCGGCAATCGCATCATCGACATTCACTGTGATGTCAGGAAAGGCGCCGCGGAAGGTCGCGTGAAACTCTCTAAAGTTTGCTGGGCCACGCATTGGGTTAGCCGGGTCATCTGACAGACCGTGAGCAATCCCGTCCTCTGCAAACATCTCCTCGATCGCCTCGGCTCGGCCCTTATTCCAAACCTCTTCAAACCAACGCACCACAAGTTGTTTGTTTTCCTCTGACATAAGACCCACCAGGAATTTAAAATTTAAAATTTCATTCCTCCACCAGGTCAGCCGTTAACCGATCCCCTGGTCCCGCCTGTTTAGCCATCTTGATTAGCTGTTGAACTTTCTCTTGCTGTTCTTCATTCAAATCGACGAACTGAACGCCGAATCCGACTCCTTGAATGTGGTGTCTGACTTCACCTTCCAAATAGAGCCAGTCCTCATCCGGCATCAGAATCCGAAAAGCAACAATCTCACCTTGCCGCACTTCTCCCACTGTATCCAGGAAACATCCACCCTCTGACACATTGGTGATTCGTGCGGCTGGAGCTTGACCCGAATGCTCCCAGACGGCGTCCAGACTAATGCTCAATCGGGGTTTAGATCTTCGATCATCCATTACTGAGTATGGCTCCGTTCCATGGGCAGTTGAGGCTATAAATTTTTAAATTTGAAATTTCAAATTTGAAATTTAAGTTCAGGTTGAGTACTGAGTTATCTCGCCAGGCTTGCGCAGCATCTTGTTCACTTCGCCGAGATGCAGCTCTTCTTCAGCTATCATGCGCCGCGCGTATTCATCTAGTAAAACCGAGCGGTCTCGCACGAGGTTGAGGAGCTTCTTGTAAAGCAGCAGCCCGGCCTTCTCTGCTTCCAAAGATTCGAGAAGAATGTCGTTGATGCCATGTTTATGCGTTTCGAGCAAGGCTCCGATTTTCAAAGAGGGATGTTCACCGAAGTGAGTGACCAGTTCACCGGCTTCATTCGCATGATTGAGACAGATGGAGGCTTCGCCACGCAGCCAGGCGGTAATGGGAATACGATTGTGGCCGAAGACCATTAGTGAGTAATGTGTATATCGGACCACGCCGGCAAGCTCGGTTTCGAGTATTTCATTTAAGAGTGCTACTGCCGCTGCAAGATCAAAATTCTGTTCAGTCATAATCTCCTCCTACTCTGTGCGTTCTCTTTGCCTCCGTGCCTATGTGGTACTCCTTGGCTTGAAGCGCACTCAACACAAAAGAAAACCACTGAGGCGCGGAGACACAGAGAACGCACAGAGATCAAACACGGTCCCATGGACCCCAGATTGCGAACGTCATTCCTGGCACTTGAACATTCACAAACAAAGTCTGGCCGTCCGGACTAAGGGTGACACCAGCAAACTCGCGATTCTCAAAGCCCGGCACAACATTCTGCGCAACTGCTGAGATCTGTCCACTCCGGGTGAGCAGTTGCAAGTGTATAGACGTGCCGTTGTCTTCACATATCAACAGATTTCCATTCCGCGTCAGACAGAGATTGTCTGGCATATTCATCACCGCCGGGTCAGTCGGCTCAAACACCAACTTCAGTGTGCCGCCATCATCGGCCGGCGAGTATTCCCACACCTGGCCAAGCTTCCGGTCCCCGCCATCCGTTGACGTAAAGAAGACTCTGCGACTCCCGTAGAAGCATCCTTCCAGACGTTCGAATGTCGCCCCGCCGCTCGCTATACCTTGATTGAACACGGCCTTTGGATCCATCTCTGCCGCAACTGGATCCGGATCTTCTATGTCGACCCAAGCCACTGATAGTGATGCACCGACTTTTTGTTGAGTCCGCGTATCGTACTTTGGACGATCCTTTATGGCGAGCATCTGCAAGCGACCACCTTTGGCCAACTTGCTCTTAACGTTTGGAATGAACCGATAGAACCCCGAGGCATTCTTGTCTTCGGTCAGATAAACAATTCCGGTGTGAGGATCGATTGCTACAGCTTCATGAACAAAACGACCTATGGCCTTCAACGGAACCGGATTCACGGGTTTGTCTGCTGCGGCAGGAACCTCGAAACAATAACCATGATGCTGTGCGAAGCCACCCTGGTTCTCACCCAGTGCGTTTTTGTACTTCTGCGGACCCAGCACGGTCTCCTCACAGCTGATCCAACTATTCCATGGAGTTGGACCACCTGCGCAGTTAATCAACGTACCGCTCAAACTGACAAAGTCTCTGACAATCTGACGACTCTTCGGATCAATGATTAAGGTCGTCGTGCCTCCGCCGGCGAGCGGGTCATATGGATTTGGACCAATAGAAGCACCGGACACGCCGACGGGGGTATTCACTTCATGATTACGCACAATTCGAAGTTGTCCTTTAACATTGAAAGCGGCCATGCCGTCGTGCGCGCGCGGAGTCCTATTGCCATCAGACATCTTGTCGCCCGTCTTACCAAAAACTGTGTAATGAAATCCCTGAGGCAAAGATAGCAGCGTTTCGCCCGTATTCATGGTTTCCATCGGACTAAGCTGTCCGAGCAGTGCTGAGTTTACGGGTGCTGCCCCATTAGCGATTGCGGCGATGAGCTCGGCTCTGCGTGCGAGACCTTCAAAACCGAGTGCGCCCACGCTCGCCAGTCCTGCACCTACCAGGAAATTTCTGCGGCTAAACTTAGTCATGTCTCACCTGCTTGCGGCCACATATTAACCAATTCTTCGGAAATGAGGGATGCCCGAAAATACTTGAAATACAAAAAACATTTTGGAGATACCACCGACTTCAGTCGCGTGGTTCATCAATTTCAAGCTAGTTTTGGTTGCCGGCGCTGCCACAAGACACCACCGACTTCAGTCGCGTGGAGCTTCAATTTCAGCCTACTAAGATTGCGTTGTGACTCGCAGACACCACTGATTTCAGTCGCTGCGCGGCCAGGGTTAGTCGCATAGAGACTCACCGTTGTTTCCTTGGGGTAGGCCGAAATTGAAGCTCCACGCGACTGAAGTCGGTGGTGTCTTGTGGCAGCGCCGACACCTTCCTAGGCTGAAATTGCGACTGAAGTCGGTGGTGTCTTTATCACTCTCAGTGGCACCTTTTTATGCTGAAATTGAACGACCACGCGCGAGAAGTCTGTAGTGTCCCATAGTCTTTAGAGAGTACTTTTCGCATTAGAATCTTAAAGAAAGACAACTCAAACCACCATCCATCTTTTGAAATTCCGACATCTCTAGTTCAACGGTTTGGTACCCGTGATTTTTCAATGCATGTGTTAACTGCGGATGACCAGCGGCAACCAGAACGTGATCATTAATGCGGAGGCAATTCGCTGCGTACTCTTCACCAAACGGTACATCGAGCAGTTCGTATTCGTTGAAAACGTCCAAGTTCTTCAATGCTTGGCTTATAACGAGACGATGATCGTTCAAGTAAGCAATCCCGCTCTTTAAGTGAAGAAGGCCCTCAAGCTTTCTAATATTAACGAGTATCGACCGATAACCAGCCCCGGAAAGTATTCCAGCTAATTGTTGGGCGCCAGACTCGTTGGTCCTTTCGGAAATCCCGATGAAGAATTGATTACCTGTCTGACATACATCGCCGCCATCAAGAGTCCCAGGCGCTTCAATCGCGACGAGTCGAAAACCAAAACCTATCAACGCGTCTTTGATCGTTTCAACTTCTCCAAGCCTACTGCGTGCGCCAGGGCGAGTCAGGATAGCCAATTGGAATTCCCTAGAAGAGACAAGCACTGCCGTGTCTTCAATGAAAGTTGAGTCAGGGTAGCGCTCGTCAGCATCAAGCCGAATTACCGACAGGCCACATTGCTCGAGCGCGCGGCAGTAGGCTTCATGCTGCTCAACGGCGCGTTCGTAGAACGGCGCGCCGAGAGATGAAGTTGTCAAACCAGCTGCGAAATTGCGGCTCGGTAAACGAACGATAGCGTTGTGATATGCGTTCACAGAAGTGAGGCTTCTCTGTGAGCCTCTGTGCCTCTGTGCCTCCGTGGTTCTCTTTTGCTTTGGATTCAGCCAACCACAAAAAAACCGCAAAGATGCATAGGCACAGAGGCTCACAGAGACGATAACTACGACTTGGCGACAGGAAATCCCCTCTTTTTCATAAGCGCATCGATCTTTGGATCGCGGCCTCGAAATGAGCGGTACGCGTCAGCAGGATCAATGGTGTTCCCAACTGAGAACACATTCTTTCTTAAGCGCTCGGCTACTCTTTGATCGTACGGTCCTCCAGCTTCGACAAAAGCGCCAAATGCATCCGCCGTGAGTACATCAGACCACAAGTAACTGTAGTAACCCGCCGAGTACGCATCGCTGGAAAACACATGTCCAAACTGCGGCGTGCGATGGCGCATCACCAACTCTTTAGGCATACCCAACTCAGCTAGTGTTTCTTTTTCAAATGTATCCGGGTCGATTTTGCGATCGCCGGCAAGGTGTAACTTCATATCTACCAGCGCGCTCGCGAGATACTCAGTCGTCGCAAATCCTTCATTGAAGGTAGAGGCGCGCGCGATTCTCTGGACCAACGTTTCAGGAATCGGCTTGCCAGTTTGATAGTGAACCGCAAACCGCTGTAGCACCTCAGGTGTCGAGAGCCAGTGTTCGAGCAACTGCGAAGGAAACTCAACGTAATCGCGAGCGACGGAAGTACCTGACAACGACGGATAAGTGACCTTTGAATTTAGTCCGTGTAGGGCGTGGCCGAATTCGTGGAACATTGTCTTGGCGTCATCCCACGAAATTAGCACCGGCTCGCCAGGTTTGCCTTTCACAAAATTAGCGTTGTTGGAAACGATAGTCGTTATCTCACCATTTACTCGTTCCTGACTCCGGTAGGCATTCATCCACGCGCCTGAACGTTTTCCAGCGCGAGCATAGGGATCAAAGAACCACAGTCCAATGTGACGCTTCGTTGCTTTGTCTGTGACCTCCCACACGCGAACGTCCGGATGGTACACAGGGACGTTCGTGACCGGCGTGAACTGAAATCCAAAGAGCTCACCCGAAACCCAAAAGATTCCCTCGCGTAACTTCTCAAGCTGGAGATACTGCTTAACTTCGTTCTGATCCAGATCGTATTTAGCAGCTCTCACCTTCTCAGCGTAGTAGCGATAATCCCAGGGTTCGATCTTGATGCCCTTGCCTTCCTTGTCCGCCAACTGTTGCATGTCTGCAACCTCTTCCTTGACGCGAGCAACCGCAGGCTTCCAAACCGCCAGCATCAATTCCATCGCGCGTTCAGGATTCTTGGCCATGGCGTTTTGTAGCCGCCAATGTGCGTGTGTCGGGAATCCTAATAATTTCGCTCGCTCGGCCCGCAGCTGCAGGATCTCGGTGATGATGGCATTGTTGTCATGCTCACCGCCGTTGTCGCCGCGATTCACAAACATCTGCCACGCTTTCTCGCGCAGATCGCGACGATCGGAGTAGGTAAGGAAAGGATCGATAGAAGATCGAGTATTCATGACCACCCATGCATCGGGGATCTTCTTTGCGGTTGCTGCAGCGCTCGCAGCATCTCGAACAGATTGGGGCAAGCCGGCGAGATCCGCTTCATTCTTCAGAACCAAAAACTGGTCCGTTTCCTCGGCTAACACGTTCTGACTGAAATGTGTGTAGAGTCCTGCTAGCTGTTGATTGATTTGCGAGAGGCGCGCCTTTGCGGTTCCATCAAGTTTGGAGCCGGCGCGGACAAAGTTTGTGTAGTAAAGCCATGTCAGGCGTTGTTGCTCGGGCGTCAGTGTGGCTTTGGCAGTTGAGTTGTAGACGGCTTCGATTCGCTTGAAGAGCTGTTCGTTTTGAGTGATCTGATCACTGAAGGCGGCTAACTTAGGTGCCATCGTTCGCTGGATCAACTGAAACTCATGACCGTTCATCGTCGAACCCCAGACGTTATAGACGGTCTGTACTCGTTCCAGCGTGCGGCCCGAGGTTTCGAGAGCGACGATTGTATTTTCAAACGTGGGAGCTGCCTGATTCGAAGCAATCGCTTGAATCTCCGCAAGTTTCTCGTTCATCGCCGTCTCTAGCGCCGGTTTGAAGAGCGCAACCTCGACTCGATCAAATGCTGGTACGCCTCCGTATGGACCTTCCCACTTCGCTACGAGTGGATTGGGCTCGGCGGTGTGCGATCCTGATGCGAGAACGTTTTGATACTCGTTATTCATTAAGTCGCCAATCGTCAGACAGGACAGTACTAAAGCAAGGACGAGGGCAGAGCTACGGAGGATTAAGGCGCGCATAATATTTCTACTTTCTTTCCATTAAAGTTTTAGTTTCACATTGCTGCAGGAATGGAAGGCGATGATACGGTGCGTTCAGTATATGAGCGATCCAAAGTGAAGTACAGGAGAGTAATTGAGTAAAGCGTTGCGATGAAAGTCTTACGAAAAGCAGGATTGTTGGGATTGATAGTGGCGACTTCAGTTATCATTTTCCTGATACTCAAAGAATATTGTCCTGCAGCAGGATTCGGTTTCACAAAAGAGCGAAGAGCAGTGCATCGACTGAAGAACCGTACTGAACTGCCGCAACCTTCAGATTTCGATCCGCGCGTTACCCTCGAAAGCATGTTGCAACCAGGTGCTGACGCTTTACGTTGGTCCAACACGCGCGCGGCACAAATCAAGGGCTACGTCGTGTCACTCGCCAACGCGAAGGTTGAGTTGGCGAACTGTTATTGCAGTCGGGACATTCATATCAACCTTGCATTGCGGCCTGACGCTCCTTCGCGCGAACAGGTTGTGGTCGAGATAACACCCCGGATGGCACGTTGGGCGAGAACGCGAGGGTGGGACTGGTCTGAGGGAGCATTAAGGCGCGACCTGTTAGGCAAGTGGTGTTCGTTCGACGGGTGGCTTTTCTTTGACGAAGTTCATGCGGAAGACGCGGAGAACACTGCACCGGGTCGACCAGGAAATTGGCGCGCAACATCGTGGGAGATACACCCGGTTACGAAAGTCAGCTGTGGAAAGCTGTAGGCAGTAGGCAGTAGGCAGTGGTTAGTGGTCAGTAATCAGTAGGCAGTAGTTAGTGGTCAGTGTCAGTATGCGGCTTGCCGTCGGGTGTGAGGCGCCGGCTTGCCGCGCCGTACGCTCGCACTCCTGCATCGGGGGCTTTGCCCCTTGTTTGGGCTCTGCCCTTTACACCACTCATTTAGCGTTGCTGCTCTGTTAGTTGATAAGGATCTGATCTGTTGACGAAAGCGCAGACCATGAAGGGGCACAGCCCGAACCAGGGGCAAAGCCCCCGATGCAGGAGTGCGAGCGTACGGCGCGGCAAGCCGGCGCCTCACACCCGACGGCAAGCCGCATACTGACACTGACCACTAACTACTGCCTACTGATTACTGACTACTGACCACTGACTACTGACTAGTGACTAGTGACTACTGACCACTGACTACTGACCACTGACTTCTGACCACTGACCTCTACCTTTCGAGCCCATCTCCGACACTGGTGCACCATTTCGTACTTTCAAACTCATTACACCTATTCCAATTACCGAAAACTGAATTGGCACAATGCTTGCCGATACCTCCAGCAAATGGAGGGGAGTACATGAAAAAAGGAATTGGCGCATTTTTCGCGCTGGCTTTGATCTTTATTGCGACGGGCGCAACTGCTCACGCGCAGTATCGCAACGATGATCGTTATCGCAGAGATCGTTATGAGGACCGCGATTGGAGACGTAATCGCGATCGCGACGATCGATATCGTGATGGAAACTACAACAACTACGACTTCAACCAGGGTTATCAATATGGTTTGAATACCGGTAGCAGTGACGCCCAGCGCCGGCAGAGCTACAACCCACAAAGATCACGCTATTATCGGAACGCTTCTTCCCAGGGTTTTCGTAATGGCTTCGTGCGTGGATACAACGAAGGCTATCGTCGATACGCCGGCTACAATGGCGGCTACGGTGGTTATGGCGGTTACGGCAACAGCCAGGAACTAAATCGTGGTTACCAGCAGGGACTGGACACTGGTTCCAGCGATGCACGCCGTGGACAAAGTTATAGCCCAGAGCGATCCAAATACTATCGAAATGCCTCTACGCAGGCTTTTCGTGAAGGGTTTGTGCGAGGCTACGATGAAGGTTACCGCCGGTACAACGGAAGCTACCGGCAAGGTGGCTACGGCGGGAACGTAGGCGGCATTCTCGGAACTATACTGGGCTTGCCATAACACGCATCAATAACCTGTTGCGATAAAGAAGACGCCGCGATCACAAATCGCGGCGTTTTCATTTTTGGAGTGCGGGGGCTTTTTGAACGCGTTGTATTGGTACCCCTCTCCAACGCTTGGTGGAAAGATTATAGCCGCGGGCCCAGTCA
>JBKPAL010000307.1:0-10803 GCA_046726395.1 Acidobacteriota bacterium | reverse complement strand
GCAGAAGTCTGCAGCAAAGCATCAACAGATTCCGAACGCGGAGCCGCTTGTAACCGTGACCAGAGGCGCAATCGTTGAGTCGCGCCACCGAGGACTCGTCGTTGCTGTAGAGCCTGCCGGGAAAGTGGTTGCCTATCTTGGTGTTCCTGAGACCGTCACTTATTTGCGCTCTTCTGCAAAACCGCATCAGGCTATTCCGTTGGTAGCTTCAGGAGCTGCGGATCGATTTGGGTTTTCTGAGAAGGAGATCGCACTTGCGTGCGCTTCACATAGCGGCGAGGGGATTCATACAGAGATCGCTGCTTCAATGTTGAGGAAGATTGGACTTGATCCTTCAGCGTTGAAGTGCGGCATTCACGAACCATTCAGCGCAACGGTAGCCAAAAGGATGCGAGAGACTAAAGAAGAGCCGAATGTTTTGCAGAACAACTGTTCAGGGAAACATGTGGGCATGCTGGCTCTGGCGCTTCACCTTAACGCGCGTACGGAAACGTACGACGAAGCAGATAATCCGGTTCAGCTCGCCATCGGCAGAACCATTGCGCAGTTTTCTGGCATTGCCATCGAGGATATAGCGATTGGTGTCGACGGCTGCGGGGTGCCAGTCTTTGGGATCACGGTCGAGGGAATGGCGCGCATGTACGCTCGACTCGTTAATCCGCCCTCAGACTATGACGACAACATTCGCGCAGCTTGTCGCCGAATTGTTTCTGCGATGACTTCCTACCCCGAATTGATTGGCGGAACAACCGATCGACTCGATACCGAATTAATGAGAGCCACCAAGGGGAGACTGGTTTCCAAAGTAGGCGCGGAGGGTGTCTACACAGCGGGCGTGTTGCCTAATGAGCAGTGGAAAAATGGACTGGGTTTGGCGTTAAAGATTGAGGATGGCGATGACCATCGCGCCCGGCCGACAGTCGTGATCGAATCGCTCCGGCAACTGGGCGTTTTAGACGACGAGTCTCTTGAGTCCGTTTCGCGTTATGCTTTCTTTCCAGTGAAGAACCGGCGTGGAGATGTTGTAGGTGAGGTCACCGCAGATTTCACACTGCAGTTCGTCGGGAGCAGATAGATGACTAACGAAGGTGAACCTTCGGCATCAGTTAATCGTCCGTCCCTTCGGCGGACTGCCTCCGGCAGGATAGATGTTGATTCAGTGCCCGACGTGATCCAATGGTTCCTCGACTACGACGAGCGGGTTGCGATTATCAAGCACCCACGCGTAGAGGAAGTTTTTCAGTGGAAGCAGGCGCAAAGCAGCCAGGCCGGCGAAGAAGTATTCCACTTCAATCGCGCTGAAGACCGGCTGGCAATAGGAATCATTCAGGCGTTAGCAGAAAACTCTATGGAAGCGCAGTTACATTCGTGGATTAGCCAGCTCCTCAATGCATTGGAGACTGCATCAAAGACGAACGAAGCAATTGCTAACGATTATCGACTCGATCTGGAAGGTCCAACTTCTATTGTTAATGAAGCCGAAAAGATTCCTAGCGAGCGAGGCAGGCGTGACTTCCTCCTAAACTGTTGGATAGAAGCGCTGTGCACGGCAGAAGCACGTGTGCTTGGTTGGCTTTATAAAGAGTTTTACTCCCGTCCCTATTCGCCTTGATTTTTGGAGTGCGGTGTCGTGCTACGGCTTGCCACCGTATTCCAAAGAAAAATTCTATGAATGACAAGCTGCGTGCGCTTTTTCCGATCACCCAGCATGCAGTCTATTTGAACCACGCCGCAGTCTCACCACCGCCGCACACAACAATAGACGCAGTACGACGACAACTTGTCGACGTTCGCAATCATGGCTCCGTTAACTTCAGGGATTGGATTGCAGTCAAAGAGCACGCTCGCCAGTTGGCAGCCGCACTGATCGGTGCTCGACCTGAGCAGATCGCATTCATGAGGAATACTTCCGACGGGCTCTCTACAATTGCGAATGGCCTTGCATGGAAGCCTGGCGACAATGTCGTTACGTTCCGAAACGAGTTTCCTTCGAACATTTATCCGTGGCTACGACTCCGGGATGCTTTCGGAGTGGAAGTGAGAATGTGCGAAGAACGAGCCGGACGCGTTGATGTGGACGAACTTATTCAATTGATCGACGCTCGGACTCGGGTGGTTGCGATCAGCCACGTCCAGTATGCGTCGGGGTATCGAGCTGACCTCGAGCGAATTGGGCTCGCGACCCGAACTCACGACGCTTTGCTCGTGGTTGATGTGATTCAGGCGATGGGAGTCGTGCCGACCGATGTTGAAGTATTTAAGATCGATGCTGCTGCTGGAGCTGGGCACAAGTGGCTTTTGACCCCTGAGGGAGTCGGCATACTTTACCTTTCGGATCGTGCGCGTGAGCGAATCCAACCAACATTGGTGGGTTGGGTCAGCGTTCCAAATCCGGAGGACTACAACAATTTCGAACAGGGCTGGAAACCTGGAGCTTTGGCTTGGGAGACCGGCACGGGTCCCTCAGCGTTGATGTATGGATTGGAAGCCAGCCTGACGCTTCTGACGGAGATTGGCGTTGAGAGAATTAATAAACATCTAGAGGAGTTGACCAACTACTTGGTCGATCAGCTCTCAACACGTGACTACGAGGTCGTCAGTTCGCGAGAGCACGGGGAAGAATCTCAAATCGTGTGCATAAGACACACCTCAGGCCAATCCGCGCATTCTTTGTACGCTCGCCTAAAGAGAGACCAAATCATCACCGCTCCTCGAGGTGATCGATTACGCATTGCGCCTCACCTTTACAACACCAAGCAAGATATCGATCAACTTCTCGGTTCGCTTCCGTAAGCCTCAATCTCTCCGAGCGATTATCATTCGGCAGTACACTCGTTCTGTATCAAAGATGTACGAAGGTTGTTGAGTCAAACTTGGTCTATTTCAGCTTTCGTGCGTATTTCGTAAGTTTTGCCGAAGAAGATTCACGGACTGCTGAGTGGAGACGTTGGCACACTCATTGCCAAATAGGCTCACAGAACAAGAAGGGTAGATAAGGGTAAATCGGGTCAGGCTCTTTAAATTGCGGTGAGTGGAGGCTTTGGGGGAGGCATCCTCTCGCAAACAACCAGGCGGTGGCTCTTTCGGGGGAACGGAGTTAACGCATGTACGCAATCCAAGAGCAATCGTTGCGGTGCTGCTGATCATCGTCCTGAAGGGGCTTGGGGGAGCCTCCCAGGAAGTTCAGCAGCCCGCAGTTTGATGAGGAAGGCGTTCCGGAAAACGGCACGCCTTTTTATTTTGTCTCCAAGATTGACTTAGTTCGTGGGTCCGATAAGTCGTGCGGGATCGGTCTGTGGAGTCATCTCGTCCAAATTGAGTCGCAGCATTCCGCCAGCATCCGAATACGTCGCGAAAGTTCTCTGCTTTGAGCGTCGTCGTAAGAACAACAGTCCTCCCAAAAGAAAGCCGACTGTCAGGCACGTTACCAACGCCAAACCTGACGCCGTCACCACTGAAACCAGCACACCAAGCGTCGTGGCTGTATAGCGACGCTGAAGTTCGAGAAGTGGGTACGGGTTATCGCCTAACCACTTAGTTACTTGCTCGTACTTAACCCCGTCGATCAGTTGTTTAGCTGTCTGCTCGTCCGCGGCATTGAATACAAACACTCCGTAATTTCCCACGCGACGGTAGGACGTAGGTACTGGCCGGTTCTGCGTTCGGAGCTTTTCAATCTGTGCCAATACTGCCTTGTCACCATCAGTCGCATGCTGCGGAGTAGTGAATTCAACAATGACAAGCTGAGATGATCCGTAGTCTGCACTCACGGCCTCAGTTCCGCCTTCAAAACTGACCCCTTCAAATACGGGTGCGCTGGTAAATCGGCGCAGCGCCTCTGAACTCACGAAGTAACTAACCGGTCGAGGCGAGTTGTCCCAGTCAGGCAGATGCTTTATGAGCACCGGTATTTCGAGTTCGCCCTTTTCCAACTTGTCAGAAAGGGCGCGCGCGAGTTCATCAAGTAGATTTGTCTTTGCTTGTTTAGCAGACTTGATGACCACATAATTCTTACCTTGCACGAACAATACGTGATCTGAGAGAACATAACTTGCTGTTCCAAAACCGCCGGCAGCGGGTGCGAGTCCCGCTCTAGTTAAGGCGTTTCTCGCTTCGGTCAGCATTGCGTAGGCGGCAGACTGCGATGGCGCTACGAAAATGGTCGCCGTGGCTGATTCACCGGTTGGTGCAACATAAGATCGAGAAGCAGAGACGGCTTCGGCGAATTCACTTACTAAGGTCGGATCTCCGGGCTCAACGCGAGATGCCGGTCCCCTCGCCTTGAAGTTACCGAACCTCTCGACTAGGAGTTTGGCAGCAACCTCGCTAGGTTTTTCCTCACTCGCCCGCACATTCGGATGCAGAGCCGCCGAAACGACTAACAACGTCGCAATCACTAAAACACGTATAAAGCTCATTTTGCTTGGCACTTAGTCTTAGAACCCCGAAAAGCTTTGGATGTTCCCTCGGCTGAGGCGGTTGTTAATTGAACTTCGAACCGAGTTTACTGCCAGCGACGCAACTCCCGCAAAAGCAGGTCGGCGTAATGACGAGGAGTGTTGATGTTATGCAGCACGGTAGTCCCACCGACTTCGCTGGCGTTGTCGACGATGACATCTCCGAACCTTAATAGCCTTTGAGGAATGCTGGCCGACACCGTTACATTTTGAATCTTGCTCAACGGAATGTTTTGTGTCGTACGCGCGACGAGGCCTCTGTCGATCTCGAGCTTTGAATCCGTTAACGTGTAACGGACCTTGGTTCGCCTGAGATGGTAGTAAGCCGGTATGAGGAGAAGTGCCAGCGCGAGCGGAATCGATATGTAGGGAGGTACGCTAATCGAGGCGAGCAAGAAGACGAGAATGATTCCACCAAGGACCGCCAGCAAATACCCAAACTTTATAAAGATCATCGTCGGACGGACGGTGAAAACAACATGCTCAAGGTCGTGGTCACCTGCTATGGCGAGCTCAGATTGGGCACGCGCGAGCCGGGTCATCTCGGGATCAGCCGATGGCGAGCCGCAGTTCGAGCAGAATCGAACGCCGGGCGCTACATATGATCCGCAGTTATTACAATGCATTGAACTTCACCAGCTTGAGTGAATACGGATACCACAGGGTGGAGTTCCAACTTCTGAACAAACGACTGACGAAAGCCACAGAAGTTATTTCGTGTCGATATCAAATCCCGCATTCCTCCAGGCTTCGTAGCCTCCGAGCAATGCAGCCGCGTTTTGAATTCCCTTTGTTTGTAGATTGACCACCGCACCGGCGGACGTATGTTCGTTCGGTCAAGAACAGTAGGTGACAATCAATTTGCCCTTTGGCAATTCGTTAAGGTGATTGAGTATCTGATCGTGCGGGATCAACTTAGCTCCCCGGATGTGCCCGGAGTTATAGGACGCTTCATTGCGCACGTCGATAACCACAGCTTCATTTTTAGCGAGCATGTCACGCAGCTCGATAGTCGTTACCCGTCGCACGCCGTCAGCGTGAACAGTGCGCTCGGGCGGAAGCGTGGGTGCGGGTGACGGATGTAGAGTGGTGGTCGCGGGTGAATGCAGCGAAGCTCTATCGGTAGAGTTACAAGCCCAAAGAAGACCAATGAAAACCGCTAGTGCTGCTATTAAAGAAAAACGATAAATCATCAAATGACCTCCGTTATAAAGGAAGATAGTCTCAATTTCTTATGCACGCTGATATTTGTCAATGAATGACTGGGAGCGCGGGCGTCCTCGCCCGCACGTTTCTGGCTCATTCAAGCTTGGCCAGAAGAGGATGCGGGCGAGGACGCCGCGCTGCCAGTAGAGGACGCCCTCGCTCCCAGTAGCGTGGTATAGTCTGCCGCATCCCTGATTAAAACAGGAGCTTTGATGCTCGAACCTCCCACCCAAACAGTGAAGTGGGCCAAGGTTATCGATCACACGCGTTGCATCGGCTGCCATGCGTGTACGACAGCTTGCAAGTCGGAAAACCTGGTGCCGCTCACTGTTAACAGAACCTATGTCAAACACGTTGACGTAGGCGTATTTCCGCAGACTCGGCGCGCTCATCAAGTGACCAGATGCAATCAGTGCGCTCACGCCCCTTGCGTTACTGCCTGTCCTACGACGGCGATGTTCAAGCGTGCTGATGGAATTGTCGACTTTAATAAGTCGATCTGCATCGGCTGTAAGGCCTGCATGGCCGCCTGTCCATACGATGCGATCTTCATTAACCCTGAGGATCATTCAGCAGAGAAATGTAACTTCTGCGCACATCGCATAGACATTGGACTGGAGCCTGCTTGCGTCGTTGTCTGTCCAACACAGGCCATTTTAATCGGAGACCTGAACGACCCTGCGGCTTACGTTACTCAGATCGTGAATCGCGAACCCGTAACCGTGAGACGGCCTGAGAAGGAAACGTTACCGAAGCTTTTCTACAAAGGTGCACACCAAGCTACATTGGATCCGCTCGCGGCTAGACGGCCGGAAGCGGCCCTCTTCATGTGGAGCGAACAACAACAAGGCAGCGAATACGTCGTCTCGGGAAATCCGACTTACAACAACACATCTGCAGCTGCACTGCTTTCTTATGATGTGGCCCACTGGATTCCGTGGGACTGGCGTGTGAGCCTGTACACTTGGACCAAAGGAATAGCAGCCGGTGTGTATTTGGTTGCTCTGTTGCTCGTTGCGTTCGGGTTGTTGAATCCTGATGGAGTTATTTGGCTTTGGGTCGCACCTTTGCTCTCTGGAATTTTTCTCGCAGCAACAGGCGGACTCTTGATTTGGGATTTGGAACATCCGGAGCGCTTCTATCTGATCTTTACCAAACCACAGTGGCGCAGTTGGTTGGTCAAGGGGGCTTTCGTCATTGCCGCATTTTCGCTGGTCTTGCTAATTCATCTGGTAGCTAGTTGGTGGGGCGCAACGAGAGTGCTCAATTGGCTGATGATCGCGGGACTGCCACTCTCAATCTTAACAGCTATATACACCGCATATCTCTTTGCTCAGGCAAAGGCCCGTGATATGTGGCAAAACCCATTGCTGCCACCGCACCTGCTCGTGCAAGCATTACTGCTCGGGTCCGCCGTTCTAGCGCTGTTCTTATTGTTCGTGCCTGTATTGAAGGCGAGTGGAGTGGTCGACTCAGAATCCGTAAGCGGTCAGCTTACCGAATCGCTGTTAGCCATTTTATCTGCGACTAGCATCGTCCACTTGTTGATGGTTTGGGGAGAAGTTTCGCTGGTTCATCCAACGGCTCATGCGCGTTTGGCAGTTTGGGAGATGGTGCGCGGAAGGTATGCAAGCGATTTCTGGATTGGGACAGCTCTTTCGTTCGTCGGCGGACTACTGCCCGGACTATCGATCATAGGTGTGTTAAGCACTTCGATCGGATTAGCAGCGGCGCCGCTCGCTTTGATTGGTTTGATGCTTTACGAGAATGCTTACGTGCAGGCCGGCCAGTCGGTGCCACTTGCATGACTCCGAATGACAGCTTACCCGTGCTAGCAGATTAAAATGCCAAAACACTTACCAGCTGCGCTCACTGCGCTATTTTGTTCGCTGTTACTTGCCAACTTTCCCGTGGCCGTGTCATCGCTCGCTCGTCAAGATTCTGGAGCGGTCGAACGCTTCTCAAAGGGTCTTGTTCAATACAATGGAGTTCGGCTCAGCTTTGATACCAAATTTGTTGGCGAAGTCACCGCGCGGACGATTGACGAATCACTTGCGTCAGCTGAGAACCCGTCTCCTCCTGACACCATCTATCCACGTCATATCGCTTTCGAACTCGTTAATGTTTCCGGGGCGCCGTCGAAGTCATTCATCAAAGCTGATTTGCGAGTTTACCCGGTCGATGCATTCCAGCGAGCCTTTGCTGCAGACCCGAAGACAGCAAAAGACGTGTCGCAAACAATCACACGTCTAAAAACTCTCTTACATAATCGCAACCCAAGCTTCCGCGGTGAAATGCCTATGCTGCCACTCCTGAGTGGATATCTGGCATTTCGCAGTCACACGGCACTCGTCCGATTCAATGGTGGTTCAGGCTTTGTATTCGTCACCCAAGGTCAGCAGGATGAAATACCCATCAATAATCAAAATCTCTCTTATGAGTTTCAGGGGCTAACCGACGACGGACATTATTTGGTGACCGCGGAGTTTCCCGTCGCCGCTCCATTTCTTGAATACAACAGAGACAATGCGAACTACGGTGGCAAGGTCCATGAGTGTAATTGTTTTGAAGGCCCGCGTTACGAACGTTTCAAGCGTGAATACCGTGCTTATGTGCAAGTGATAAAAGGCAGGCTCGATAGCTTACCTGCACAGAAATTCGAACCGTCACTTGAGCTTTATGATCGGTTGTTACAGTCCATACAAATAGCTGGAGTCAGTACCATCGCGCCGTAGCGGATGGATCGATGGGCCATACACTTGACCGGATCAATGGAATGCTAATCAATCTGTGACATCTGTGTAATCTGTGGATTAAATATGAGTTCTGAAGAGATTCTTAGTGCTCGGAAAGATGAGACTGAAGCGCGCGGGGAGACTTTCTACCCTGGGCCAAGTCGCATCGATCTCGCTGCGTTTCCACCGAAGGAGCGATGGGATGATTGGGTTGAACTCGATCCCAAAGCATGGCCCGAGAGAAAAGAACGCCACTACACGCTCGTACCTACAACCTGCTTCAATTGCGAATCCGCGTGCGGGTTACTGGCCTACATCGATAAAGAGACCGGCGCGATTCAGAAGTTTGAAGGAAATCCGGAACACCCCGGTTCACGCGGACGCAACTGCGCGAAAGGTCCCGCAACATTAAATCAGGTTACCGACCCGGACCGGATTCTTCATCCGCTGAAGCGTGTCGGAAAGCGAGGAGAGGGACGGTGGGAACCTGTAAGTTGGAATGAAGTGCTCGATGAATTGGCCGGCAGAATTCGCAGCGCCATCATGGAAGATCGACGCCAGGAGATCATGTACCACGTCGGTCGGCCCGGTGAGGACGGGTTCACGGAACGCATTCTCGCTGCATGGGGAATAGACGGTCACAACTCACATACGAACATCTGCTCCTCCTCGAGTCGCGAAGGCTATCAGCTCTGGATGGGTCTCGATCGGCCTAGCCCCGATCACGCGAACGCGAAAGTGATCTTCTTAATCAGCTCACATCTTGAGGCAGGTCATTACTTCAATCCCCACGCTCAACGTGTGATCGATGGTAAAGCCAAAGGCGCGAAGCTGATTGTCTTTGACACGCGGCTTTCGAATACGGCGACCCACGCCGATTACTGGGTGTCACCGATTCCAGGTTCTGAAGCGGCAATACTGTTAGCAATTGTGAACTACTTAATTCAGAACGATCTTTACAACGACGAGTTTGTGCGTCGTTGGTGGAACTGGGAAGAGTTTTTAACACTCGAGCATCCAGAAACCGAACCGACTTTCGAGAACTTCCAACGAATACTCAAGCAGCTCTATCAACAGTACACGTTTGAATTTGCCGCGGGCGAATCTGGTGTTGATGCCAAGCTACTTGAGTCTGTAGCCGAGTGTGTCTCGACTGCGGGCACAAGATTGAGCACACATAACTGGCGCAGTGCTTCATCGGGCAACAGCGGCGGTTGGCAGGTAGCTCGTTGTCTTTTCATGCTCAATGCATTGATGGGTGCTATAGCCACTGAAGGAAGCGTCTTCCCAAATGCATGGAACAAGTTTGTACCAAAGCCCATCTATACTCCGCCGCATCCAAAGATGTGGAATGAGACCACTTGGCCCAGAGAGTATCCGCTGTCGATGCATGAGCTTTCCTTCCTCTTGCCGCACTTCCTCAAGGATGGGAGAGCCAAGCTTGATGTGTACTTCACGCGTGTCTACAACCCGGTGTGGACCAACCCTGACGGCTTCTCCTGGATTGAAGCACTGACAAACGAAGAGATGGTCGGCTGTCACGTCGCTTTGACACCCGTGTGGAGTGAGACTGCTTACTTCGCCGACTACATTTTGCCGATGGGACTCGGCGCAGAACGTCACGATTTGCATTCATACGAAACGCACGACTCACAGTGGCTTGGGTTCCGTCAACCGGTGCTGCGCGCAATGTGGGAGCGTTCTGGTGATCCAGTGAAAGACACTCGTGAGAGCAATCCCGGAGATGTTTGGGAGGAGAACGAGTTTTGGATGGAACTCACTTGGCGGATCGACCCGGATGGTACGCTCGGTATTCGGCAATACGTTGAGTCGAAGAAAGAGCCAGGTACGCGATTAGGAATAGATGAGTACTACGAATGGATCTTTTCCAACTCAGTTCCGGGTTTGCCCGAGAAGGCCGCCGCTGAAGGTCTCACGCCACTTCAATTCATGCGTCGTTATGGTGCATTCGAAGTGGCGCGGAAGGTAGGGACGTTGTACGAGCAGGCGGTCCCCGCAGAGGAGTTAGACGATGCAGTTCAGGACCCGCTTGGGCGCGTGTACACGAAAACGGAAAAGCCACCATCGTCGAATGTTGTGCCGCTGCCATCTCTTGATTCTGATCCTCATGGCCGTCGGTTTGTCGGGATAAATCTCGACGGAACCGTCAGACGTGGGTTCGCGACGCCTTCAGGAAGACTGGAATTCTATTCACGAACGATGGCGGATTGGGGATGGTCAGAGTTTGCGTTACCCACATACATTCGCAGTCATGTTCATCCATCGAATCTGGCTCACGATGAGACGGTTCTAATTTCAACATTTCGGTTGGCAATGCAGATCCACACGCGCAGTGCGAATGCTAAATGGTTGAATGAGATTGCTCATACGAATCCACTTTGGAT
>JBKPAL010000306.1:0-24483 GCA_046726395.1 Acidobacteriota bacterium | reverse complement strand
ACTATGCGGAAGCGCGCACTAACCTGGGGAGCTTGCTAATTGCGCTCGCCAAGAACGAGGAAGCAGTGACACAGTTGCTGGAGGCAATTCGCTTAAAGCCGGACAATCCTGTTTCACATAACAACCTCGGCTATGCGTACTTCAAACTGGGAGAGGCTAGTGAAAAGGACAAGGCTGCTGAGTATTTCAGGAAGGCAATAGTTGAATATCGTGAAGCGCTCCGACTGAAGCCCGACTACATCAAGGCAATGAACAATCTGGGTTCTGTGCTGAACCAGGTTGGATCTTCTCCTGAGGCTGTCGAAATACTTCGTAAGGCGATCCAAGCCAAGCCAGACTTTGCTGAAGCGCATTACAACCTCGGGAACGCTTACTTCAATCTGGGCCAATTTGCAGAAGCGGTGAAGTCATTGCAGGAAGCGGTTCGGCTCAAACCTGATTTCGCTGAGGCGCACAATAGTTTGGGATCAGCTCTCTACAAAGCGGAGCAATTTGACGCCGCTATCGCCGCTTACAACCGAGCTTTGGCTTTGAAAGGTAATACGGCTGAGTTGCAGATGAACCTTGGCACTGTTTACTTCCGAACCAAGAAGTATCAGGAGGCTGCTGCAGCATACAAGGCTGCTATCGCTTTGAAGCCCAACTCGGCACAGGCCCACTTCAACCTTGCCGTTACGTATGTTGCGCTGGGTGATCGTAAGAACGCGCTTAACGAATACAACATCGTCAAAACGTTGGATCCGAAGCTCGCCGACGATTTCTTCCAACGATTCCTTAAGCGTTAGGCCAGACAAAAAGATTGACCACTTCCAGACAAGCAAAGTAAACTGAGCGGCGTTTTACGTTGTTCCACCACACACACATAACGTTTTGGGTAACACTTGAAGGGAACATTTAATATGAGCAACCGACCGAGAAAAGCTCTTAAAGCAGTGGCTCTGTTCCTCGCATTTGCCATCGTTCAGATTTCGGTTCAGGTAGGTTTCGCCGAACCTGGTAGCTCACCTGTTGCGGCCGCCATTCCACAGGCCCTTCTTGGAAGATTAGTTACCACAAACAATCAACCGATTCTGGTGAATGGCGCGAGCGCCACCACGGGCGCGAACATTGTGACTGGTGTGACTATCATCACACCTGATGCGGTGGGTGCGACCGTTAACCTCGGTGCTCTCGGTGAAATTGATTTAGCTCCGAACACAACTATCGAACTTCAGTTTGATGAGCAGACCGGCACCATAAAGGTGAAGCTGGTCCGTGGTTGCGCAATTGTGAGAAGTAAGAAAGGAACACAAGGCGAGATCACTACTGAACAAGGTTCTGCTGGAACAACTGACAAGAAGAAGAAAGGCATACTGGATGTTTGCTTCCCACCGGGAGCTTCAGCACCCACTGTTAATCAGGGTGCTGCAGCTGCGGCTGGTGCCGGTGCTGGTGGTGGTGGAGGCACCGCGGCGGGAACATCAGCTGGTTTAAGTACCGCAGCTAAGATTGCTATTGGCGCAGGTGCCGCTGCAGTTGCTATCGGTGTTCCGCTGTCTTTCCGAGGAACCAATTCCAGCGTAAGTACTCCTTCTCTTTAGAATTTGAATTTGCTGCCCGAAGAGAGCGTGCCCCTCCGTCGGAGCGGGGCACGCTTTTTTCTGTACTTCTTGTGTAGACGCCTCTGAACTTCGCCTCAGAACTTAGAATGCCTCGAGCTGTCAGATTGCTGATTGCGGTAATCGCTGTCGCAGCTTGTGTGTCGGTCATTTGGTGCACAAGCCGAGTTGCTTTTTCGCGGATGATGGGCCGATACGCGGCGAAGCTAGGAAACATAGCAGCTGCCAATCAGGCTGTGGCGTTCGCGAACTCTGATGCAGAACCACATCTTCTTTTGGCGTCATTGCTGAAAGCCTCGGGCGCGCTAAGCGAATCACTTCCGGAGTTTGAGAAAGCGGCGGCGCTGAGACCACGAGACTACTATCATTGGCTCGAACTCGGCATGGCGCGCGACGAGGATAACGATCAGTCTGGTGCGCTGGCAGCATTCAACGAGTCGGTCCGTCTTGCTCCCTTTTACGGTCAACCTTTATGGCAACGCGGCAACTTGTTTCTGAGAATGGCCCGCTACGATGAAGGTTTTCGAGACCTACGAGCTGCGGTGGCAAGTAATCCTGATTTCACACCGGCGTTTATCGATTTGTGTTTCAATGTTTCCCGTTCCGATTCGAAATTAACCGAAGAGCTGGTCCAGCCAAGTACCCCAGCGATGCACCTGGCGTTTGCGAAGTATCTCGCTCGACATAACAAGCCGAGTGAAGCTTTAGAGCATTTGAAACTCGCGGGCACGATAAGCGAAGAAGATCGCAAGGAGACTATCGCCGTTCTCATCTCGAACAAGTCGTTTTCCCAAGCTTTTCAGATTTGGAATACGAGTGGCAGTACTTCTGAAGCCGCCGTTTACGATGGCGGCTTTGAAGGACCGCTCAGTCTTGGTGACACAGGATTTGGGTGGAGAATTCGCCGAGAGATTAAAGACGTAAGTCTTTCGCATGCGAGTGACGCTCAATCTGGTGCGAGGAGTTTGCAAATTGAATTTACCGGAGAGTCGGATCCGGCTGTTCCCATCGTCTCTCAGCTGATCATCGTTCAACCAAATACGAAATATCAGATCAACTTTGCTGCACGAACAAAAGAAATCGTGTCCGGAGGGTTGCCGTATGCCACAGTGATTGATGCGACAGAGGACGGAAGAAGACTGGGCCAATCCGCTCCATTCTCTAAAACAACATCTTCATGGCAAGCGACGGTGTTTCAGTTTACAACTGGCTCTAGAACCACAGCTGTGATCCTGAATTTTGAGCGACAGCCCTGCAGTTCGCAGCCTTGTCCCGCATTCGGAACGTTGTGGCTCGACAGCATTGGTATTCAAGCAGTCAAATGATTTTTTTGATTTTTTCTCACCCCGCGTATATGCGACCGTTAAAACACAGAATCTCCCGAAGAAGGGAAGGAGTGTTGTTACCGAGACTCAGAAACACATCGACTTGAATGCAAAAGGTTGACCGCCTGGGCTGGGCGGTAGGGTTTGCTTTAAAAACCTACGGCTTGAGCATTGGTATCCGTGCCAATGATCCGGCCGGCTTGGTGCAGGTGTGTCAACATCTGCCTCACGAATGGAAGACGACATCTGCACCGGTGGTGGACCGCCTCTATTCCATCATTGTCGGCGGCGGCCTGGGACGGAGATCAACTGTTCGTCGTTTCAGTCTGCTTTACGCCGATCACAATCGCATAGCCCGGAGCACTGAACTGGATACGATTTTTGAGACGCTTGAATCAGACCTGCGGATAACTGTTGCTGAGTTTGCACGTCGCCGAGTATTCGTTCATGCCGGCGTAGTTGGCTGGAACGGCAAGGCGATTGTGGTGCCCGGACGAAGTTATAGCGGCAAGTCGACACTGATTGCTGAGCTCGTGAAGGCGGGGGCGACCTACTACTCAGATGAATACGCGGTGATCGACCATCGTGGTCGCGTCCATCCGTTTCGCAAGCCGTTAGAGATGCGAGAAGAAGGCGCATTCAAACAATCGAAAGTTCATGTAGAAGAGATCGGCGGTCACTTTGGAGTAAAGCCGCTTCCGGTTGGTCTCGTTTTGATCTCACAGTTCAAGAGCGGCGGTAAGTGGAGACCACGGACGCTAACGCCCGGTGAGGGAGTTCTTGCTTTGTTGTCGCACACGGTCTCTGCACGGCGAAATCCAGAGCGCGCACTTGCGACGCTTCAACACGCTGTATCGCAAGCGCGAATCTTAAGAGGAACAAGAGGTGAAGCGAAGCAGATTGTTGAGAGAGTACTGGTCGCCGCTTCTAGAAAAAGCGTGCCCACACAATTTATTTGATGGTAAACTCGCGACCGTTTTGGTCCCGCGAACACGATCCTCACTCAGATACTAGCGTAATCGATAATCGGAGGTGGCATGAGAATCACGGAAACAAGAATGCCTCTGGCTCGAAAGACACGGCTCGTCGTGAAGGAGGTCGGCGGAGAGCTCTTAATCTATGATCTTGACAGGGACCAAGCTCATTGTTTGAACGATACTGCTGCATTAGTTTGGAAACACTGTGACGGTAAGAATGACGCCGCGACTATTGCTATCCAACTTGAAAAGAAACTTAAAACGTCAATTGATGAATCTGTCATTTGGTATGCGCTTTCGCAATTAAGTAAGGATCATTTGCTAGAAGAGCCGGTCGCAGCACCTTCTGTCTTTGCAGGCATGAATCGCCGTCAGATGATGCGAGCTCTTGGTGTCGCGGCTGTTGTAGCCGTTCCTGTTGTCACATCAATCGTAGCTCCTACACCAGCTCAGGCAGTATCGTGCCTTCCCAGTGGCGCCTCCTGCGTATCCAGCTCTCAATGCTGCTCTGGACTGTGCCTGCGCAGCAGTCTTTGCGCTTAGCCAGTTAAGAATCACTGAAAAAGTGCTGATCAAAGCTCCGGACTTTCTCTTACCTGGTGCCCACTATCTCAAACTCAACTCGAAAAGGAACTCTGGTCGCCTCAGTCCTCACGGGCTCTTGGAGAGAAGCTCATCCAACGTCCCTCGATATCGAGTCCTCGGCGTTCGATGAAGTGACACCACTGCTTTACGGCTCAGGCGCCGCTGCCCTCGGTTGGTTTCGTGTCCGCAATACTCCATTTGCCGATACTCAGTCCGGAGCTGTGCTGCATCAAGCTTATCGGCTTCAGGCTCTGCAGTCTGCGATTCATGATCAGAAAATTGAGAAGCTCTTTCGGTTATTGCGGCAAGCTTCAATCGACGCAATTGTGGCGAAAGGTTGGGCAGCAACAAGGTTGTATCGAGACGCAGCACTCCGGCCGTATGGTGATATCGATCTTTTAGTGCGTTCGGATCAATTCGCATCCACTCAAGAACTGCTAAGAAGCGGCGAGGCGTCGGATTGTTGGGTCGATCTTCACCAGCAATTTTTCGAAATCAACGATCGAACTGAAACAGAGTTGTTTGCTCGCTCAGCACTAGTGACTTGTGGTTCAGAGCAGATACGAGTTCTCAGCGCCGAAGATCATCTTGCTCTTCTCGCAATACACCTGTTGAAACACGGTGCGTGGAGACCACTGTGGTTGTGTGACATCGGTGCCGCGGTCGAGAATCTTCCACGCGATTTCAATTGGGAACTCTGTTTGGGACGAAGTACTAGAAGAGCTGGTTGGATCAAAGCTGCGATCACTCTTGCGCATCAACTTCTCGACGCAAACATCGCAGCGGTACCAAATGAATATCGGCAGAGACAAGTTCCCGCGTGGTTACTGGAGGGTGTGCTGAAACAGTGGGCAGCGCCGTTCGCGATTAACCAACCTCCAATGAGTCATTCAGCGCCGATGGCTAGCTACATCAGAAACCCAGGCGGATTCTTCAAAGCGTTACGCGAACGCTGGCCAAATCCGATTCTCGCCACGATCAGTGTCAATGGAGAGTTCAATTCGCTGCCGCGCTTGCCATATCAGATTGGAAATTGCACGTTGCGCGCTAGCCGGTTTCTGCTTCACTTGCCGAGCAGATTGAGATCGGAGGATTGATCGTTCTCCTCAAATAAATTTCGCCTTCCGGTAGTGTTACTGTGCTATAAACAGCACGCGTTTCTCGACGATCGATTCTCAACGCACATCCTCTGAATTCGCCGTTTCTCAAAATCTCAAAAATGAAAAGAGTTGTTAGGCGCACGATCTCCACTGGTTGTCTTGTGGCGATTGTTGTCTCGCTACTTGCCTTGAATTGGCTCTGTTTTAGCGTAAACGCCACGGGCTCTAACACAAAGCAGGTGGTGCAGAGCACGACAGTGCCGCAGCCGATCAATATCTATTCGGCATTAGCAGTAGTCTCTGATCAAGGCGTGCTGCTTCAATGGTCGAGCGATACCTCAAAAGAGATTTTAGGATTCAACATCTATCGTATTTCCGCGGCTGAACGAACGAAAATCAACCGTGAAGTCGTTCCGGGTCCGGTTTTCCTGCCTGAGCAGCAAGCGGATTTTCAGTCGCGAACGCCATATGCATTTCTCGATCGCGCGGGTAATCGCAACTCCGTCTATCTCATTGAGGCCGTCAGTGTCTCAGGAACAAGCGGTGCGACTTCGGTCACGGCAGTCACAGGTGAGGGACTTGACCGGACGCTGAGCATGGCGAGTTCTACACCTAGTATGGGCACTGACTTGGAGCGAGCGCAGTACTCAAGCGCAACTGAGCTGCCCGAACCGGCAGGTGTGCTCGAGGATCAATGGACAATAGCCGCTCAGAGTGCATTAAAGATCGGAATCAAACGCGACGGCTGGTACAAAGTCACTTATCAACAGGCTTCTGCTGCAGGATTCAATCCCATCGTAGACATCAAGAACCTGCGTCTGTTCGTCAACGGTAGGGAAGTCCAAATTCTTACAAGCAAACCCAGCGGTACATTCTCCGTTGGCGACTCATTTGAGTTCTATGGTTTAGGACTGGATACCGCCACGAGTGACACTCGAACTTATTACTTGATTGCGGGGATCGAACCAGGAAGGCGATTAGCTGGCGAACTGCGACGGACAGAAGCACCGTCGCTGCCAGCGCGGCAAGAGCTACCTGATTTCTCAACACCGCTTTCAAAACTTTGGTACAGCTTCATTTTGCGATTCATCACAGGAGTTGGTGACGCTAGTGAAAAAGCTCTGGCCGAAACCCGCAAACAGAATCAAACGTCAGAGACAACCAGAACGACTCACGTACAGTTGGACGAACAGCGTTTGAACTCAAAGACTACGTCGGTAAAGAAGGAGAAACGGGCCTCTAAGACCAGAGCGAAAGTTGAACGCAGTCACGCAGTCGTTACGCCTGCCAGAACCTTCACATACTCTGTGCATCGCAAAGATCGGTTGGTCTATTTCATCTCGTTGCTCAATGGCGATACTGAAAACTACTTCGGACAGGTAATCTCATCCTCACCTGTCACTCAAAACATTAGTACGCCTAATCCAGAATTGACCGCGCCCGGCCCAGCTCGACTTGAGGTTTCGTTGCAAGGCGTTGGACTTGTGAATCACGCGGTGGATGTCACGCTGAACAATGTTCTGTTGGGTTCGTTAAGTTTCTTCGGTCTCGGCCAGGGTAGTCAAACATTCGATGTTCCGTTGTCGTTGCTGAATAGCGGCGACAATGCTTTAAAGTTCACCTCAACCATTCCAAACACAGTTAGTCTGATTGATTTCACTCGATTGACGTATCCGAGAATTCTGCGCGCGGAGAATAACTCGCTGCGGTTTTCTTCAAGATCTACTCAAACACTCAAGGTAGATGGGTTTACAACACCGAACCTGCGGGTGTTGGATTGCACCGATCCTTTTGCGCTCACACTCACCAAGCCAATCACGGAGCCAAGTGCAGGTGGGTACGCAATTACAGTTGAACCATCTGCTGTCCGCACCAAAGGCAGATTGCTTTATGCGTTTCCTGACACTCAAAGCGACACGCCCACCAGCCTCTCTCTTAACCAACCATCAACTCTGAACCTCAGCTCAAACGGAGCGGACCTCGTTATCATCGCGCACAAGGACCTAATTCCAAGTACTGCGCCTCTGGTAACGCTTCGTCAATCACAGGGACTGCAGGTTTTGGTAGTCGATGTCGAAGATGTCTACGACGAGTTTAGCTTTGGTGTACACGGACCGCAGGCTATCCGAAGCTTTTTGGCGCGAGCTAGTTCGAATTGGACCAGAGCCCCGCGATACGCGATCCTCCTGGGTGACGCTAGCATCGATCCCCGGAACTACGAGGGGGCGGGCAATTTTGACTTGGTCCCTACGAAGTTGGTTGATACGGTCCTGAATGAAACGGCAGACGATGATTGGCTATCAGACTTTAACAATGATGGAATAGCCGATGTTCCTCTTGGCCGCCTTCCTGCTCGTACGCTATCCGAAGCCAACGCTTACATCTCCAAGATAGTAAATTTCTCGCCCGTTAACGTGCCGCAAAGCGCGCTGCTGGTAGCAGACGCGCAAGGTGACTTTTATTTCAATTTCGAGTTAGCGACTGATGAATTGCAATCGTTGCTGCCCGCGAGTTTCGCAGTTCATCGGGTGAACAGGCGAACAGACCCTAACGCTCGTAACAGTGTCATCGCGTATCTGAATGCGGGAGAGTCGTTAGTCAACTATACCGGACATGGAAACGTTGATGTCTGGACGGCCGCAAGTTTCACGTCTCCAGACGCCACCGCCTTGACCAATGGAAACAAGCTACCGTTTGTCGTAGTGATGAACTGTTTGAATGGCTACTATGTGGATGTCCGACTCTTGGGATTGGCTGAGGCATTCATGAAGACACCGAATGGAGGTGCGATTGCGGTGTTTGCTTCTTCTGGTCTCACCGGTCCCGATGGACAGCAAGATATGGCGAGAGAGCTCTATCGGGTCCTCTATGACGCACAGCCAATAACAATCGGCGATGCTTGCAAGATGGCCAAAGCAGCGACCAATGATTTGGACATTCGTCGTACGTGGATACTCTTCGGAGACCCGTCGATGAGAATCCATTGATTACCCAAAGAACACCTCAGCAACCCGGTAGATATCTTCGTCAAGCGGTTTTATTCCACTAATCGCTTCCTGTAATGGCACGCTGATAATTCTGTTTCCTTTCAACGAAGCCATCTGTCCCCACTCGCCCGCCAGGGCCATCTCATAGCCCTTAATTCCGAACCGCGTCGCAAGAACGCGATCGAATGGCGTCGGAGTTCCACCGCGCTGGACATAACCGAGTTTCGTTACTCGTGTTTCGATTCCAGTGGAGCGCTCGATTTCATATGCGAGTACGCTGCCAATCCCACCTAAACGATCATGGCGGTAAAGCTGCTGCTTCGTTTCATCGTTGAGGAAATCTTCATCCGGCGCCGGATGAGCGTCTTCTGCAACGACGACAATCGAAAATGGCCGGTTGTCGTCCTTACGATGCTGCAGCAGTTGACACACTCTTGAAAGGCGGAACGGATGCTCCGGCACCAAGATAACGTCTGCGCCTCCAGCTATTCCTCCAAATCCCGCAATCCATCCTGTGTGCCGGCCCATCACTTCAACCACCATCACACGATGATGTGACTCTGCCGTCGAGTGCAGGCGGTCCACAGCATCTGTGACGACACTCACGGCAGTATCAAATCCAAAAGTCAAGTCGGTGCCAGAGATGTCGTTGTCAATCGTCTTAGGTATCGCAACCAAGGGACACTTGAAGTCGCGCCAAAGATCGTAGGCAGCGGAAAGAGTCCCTTCGCCGCCGACCACGACCAATCCATGGAGACCGTGTTTCTTCCAATTCTCCTCCAGTTTGGAGATTGATTCAGGATGTTCCAGTGGATTGAAGCGCGACGTGCCGAGAATCGTTCCGCCTCGTGGAAGGATTCCGCTAACTCCTTCACGAGTCAGCAAAACCAGATCGTCCTGCACCAAGCCCAGCCAGCCATTCTTGATGCCGAGAACGAGTGTTTGATCTTGCGACGCACGTCTCACGACGGCGCGAATGGCAGCATTTAGTCCGGGGCAGTCTCCGCCGCCCGTAAGAATTCCTATTCGCAGATTCATTGACGTTTCTATTTCTCTTCCAAATGGGAATTTAGGAACAATTGAAGGAAACGGTTGCTCTTCGTACTGTTTGCCCTGAGGGATCGCAAAACCTATAATCGCGCCACCGAAAAGCACCTGTCAATTCGTCCTCTGATGGAATCACATCCACTGATCCTCGGTTTGGAAACTGCGACACTCGGCGGCAGCGTCTCGCTTATTCAGGGTGGGAACGTTCGAGCCACACGACTCGGCGATCCGGAAACTTCGCATTCAAACACCTTGCTACACGACATTGAGGAAGTGTTACACGACGCGAACGTTTTAATTCACGATGTATCACTGTTTGCTGCAGCCGTTGGTCCAGGAAGCTTCACCGGCTTACGTATCGGTTTGGCTACTACGAAGGCTTTAGCCGCCACGCTGAACAGACCCTGCATAGGAATTCCTACTTTGCATGCAGTGGCTTGTGCTGCCGGCACTTCCAACGCGACCGTCGCTCTTCTCCCTGCCGGCAGAGGTGAGCTGTTCGCACAACTCTTATCCGTTTCAGAAGACGGGGAAGTTACAGAACTTGATGCCCCTGCACATCTTCCTCCCGAGAAGATGATTAAGCGATATGGATCATTACCTAAACTGATCTGGGCAGGGGAGGCAGTTGAGCGGTATAGGGACTTAATCAAACGTTGTGAGCCGCGCTTTCAAATCGGCAATCAACCTCAAGGTTGGACCATAGGTCCATTAGAGAAAAATCTCGCTCAATATGTCGCGTTGCTATCCCAGAACCGCTACCAGACTGGTCAGGTTTCGACGCCCGACTCTCTTGAGGCTCTCTATGTGCGTCCTTCGGATGCGGAACTAAAAGCTAATGTCGTCAACAGCTGAACCAATGTACACAATGGCCGACGCTGGGGTCGCAGTCTCGAGTATGACTGAACACGACCTCTTGGAAGTTGTCGAGATCGAGGAGAGTTCCGGGCTTAGCCGCTGGGGCTGGTCGGCGTATTACGCTGAACTCCAGAGTAGCAATCGTGCACTGATGTTGGTCGCAAGAGTGGAGCGTCCCTTAGAACAAGCCGAATCCTACAATTTAGCTGGGTACATTGTGGCCCGTGTGACTGCGGGAGAATTGCACATAAACAACGTGGCAATTCGCCCGACTTATCGAGGCAAGGGAATCGGTACGGAGCTACTGCGCCGCATCATGCTCGCTGGAAAAGACTTGGGCGCGTATGCTGCTTTTCTGGAGGTTCGCAGTGGAAATGTGGCCGCGCAATTGCTTTACGAGAAATGTGGATTTGAGCTGAAGGGAAGGCGCCGTAGCTACTATACAGATCCCCCCGAGGACGCTCTGGTAATGAGCGCTGACCTTAAGCAAGATGCTTGATTCGGTGTGTCAATTGGGCTAACATTTTTTCGTGCCTAACATTCCTTGGAGGCCATTCAATTGGCCGCCCATGAAACCAATCTTACCCAGTTTTGTCGTCTGAAAGGAGACAAGCACGCGATGGATATTACAACTACGGATAGGCTTAAAGAAGAGCTGATGAGTCGGGATCCTGAGTTTCGGGAGTTAGCCCGCGAACATACAAAATATGAACAAAGGTTGAGTGAGTTATCGGCTTTGTCCTATCCGAGTGACGAAGAACAACTGGAGGAGATTACACTGAAGAAGAAGAAGTTAGCGCTCAAAGACCAAATGTATTCCATGATGTCGCAATATCAGAAGACTCAAAGCTTGAGCCATTAATTCGGTCGGAGAGCCCTCTCCTATCGTTTTCTATTCAGGGGACGTGGATTAAAACACGCGTCCCCTTTCTTACAGGATACCGAATCACTCGATTTGAAGAAGGATTAAACGGTCATTGCGTATTGCTCGAGAAGGACTGCCATACATTCTAGTGCCGGCACTATTGGCGATAGTTCTGTTGGCACTGGGACATTGGCTCGTCGCAACTTTCTTTTTGTTAGTGCTTGCCTTCATGGTTTTCTTCTTTCGCGATCCGCGAAGACAACCGCCCAATGACCCGGCAGTCATTGTCGCACCAGCTGACGGACGTGTGACGTTAGTCAGGGAACTCGACGCACCGCAAGGAAACGCCCCCACAGTGGTGAGCATCTTTCTTTCTCCTCTTGATGTTCACATAAACCGCGCACCCATTGGAGGCACAATCACTGACGTCACTCACGCCAAAGGAAAGTTTTTGATGGCGACTGATAACAACGCCAGCCTTGTAAATGAACAGAACGTGCTTACTATCCAGGGAGAACAGATAACAGTCATTTGTAAACAGATTGCTGGAATCCTCGCGCGACGCATTGTCTGCTGGAAAAAGAAAGGCGATTCGGTGAAGCTAGGCGAACGATTTGGCTTGATCAAGTTTAGTTCTCGCACAGACTTGATTTTGCCCGGCAACGTAGAGGTGCTCGTTTCCGAGGGGATGCGCGTGACAGGCGGAACCTCAATCATCGGGAGGATACGATGAGCAGCGAACATGCACAGTACGATGATAGGCCTGTACCTAATCCCGAACGACGCGGCGTTAAGAAGGGACTTTACTTAATCCCTTCAGGTTTCACCGCTGCGAATATTGGTTGCGGCTTCTACGCCGTCATGTCAGCGCTTCGTGGCTTTCAGCTGATCGGTACCGGCGTCGAGGCTGATCTTGTTCGGTCCGCTACCTATTTGGACTACTCGGCGATTGCGATCGGCGCGGCGGTCGTGTTCGACATGCTCGACGGCCGCATTGCTCGTCTCACCAAAACCACAACAGAGATCGGTATCCAACTCGATTCAATTGCAGATGTGGTGACGTTTGGATTGGCTCCGGCAGTGCTTGCGTACGTTTGGGGTTACGGAGCTAGCCTAGAAGAGGGAAGTGCGATCCACCGGCTGGCGTGGTTCTTATCGTTCATGTATCTGATGTGTGGCGCTTTCAGGCTGGCGCGATTCAATGTTCAATCGACGCGGCCGAGACTGCTTGCGGAAGGTACAGTGAAGGTTGATAAGAAGAGTTTTGTTGGCCTGCCCATCCCAGTAGCTGGCGGTTTGATCGCGGCTATCGTCCACTTCACGCCGAGGCCGCTCGTGTACTATGGGCCGGAACGTGCTGAGGCCTACTCAATAATGCTCATGGCATTAGTGGGCTTCCTCAGTGTACTAATGGTCAGCACTCTCCGTTTTTCAAGCTTCAAAGAAGTCGGAACTCGCAGTCGCAGCATGCGAACGGTCATTATCGTGGTTGGTTTCGCGATGCTGGTGGTTCTCTACTCGCGACATGTACTGCTAGCGCTAGCTACCGGTTACATCCTTTACGGCCTGCTTGCCAGAGCGGTGGGAATCTTTCGCCGCCGATCGGAAGTGAGCAAACCGAAAGTTCACGCCAAAGAAATCTAGCTGCGTAGGTTTTACTGGCTCTTTCTGGCTCGATCGATAGGTGGACCAAAGGCAAGTACCCCGTGCTGTGTGGTCACAAACACAGAATCCCCGACACCTATCGGGGCAGCCGACGTTGTGAGTTCTTCATCAATGGGCAGAGTATTAACGGGCCGACCGTCGCTCAAACCAAGTACGACTGCGGCGGCGCTTGAAAGCGGAGTGAAGAGTGCGCCATCACCCGTAGTAAACGGCTGAGACGAAATGCGGCCTGGTAATTGTCGTTTCCAAAGCCGCTTGCCATTCAAAGAATAGAGATAGACGAAGTTGTCCAGCGAGGCGACCAGAATAGCTTCCTCAACTTGCACGACTGACTGTACGCCTGCACCGGTCCGATTCCGCCAACGAAGTTTCCCATTCGCAGAATTGACTGCATAGATGTAGCCATCGCCTGAGCCGAAATAAACATTCTCTCCAGCCAGTGCTACCGGCCCGCGAACTGGCCCTTTGCTGCGGAAGCGCCAAATTATCCTGCCGGAGTTTTCATCGATCGCGAGTACGGCTCCGTCTTCACTTCCGATGTACAGGCGTGAAGCCGACACGACAGGCTGACTATTGAAACCGGCTGAGTACTCGATGCTCCAATAAGCCTGGCCTGTGTTGGCATCAAAGGCGTATAACTTTCCGTCATCTCCGCCGGCAAGTAGTTTTCCGTTCGTTGCCGTCAACGTACCTCTTAATGGTTTTGCGAGAATTCGCATCCATTGTGTGACGCCACCATCTCTTCCCAGTGCGCGTAATGTTCCCGTCGCCCTTCGCCGCGTTTGATCTGCTGCATCTCCTCCCATTTCCGCCGCTACATAGATCCGGTCGCGATCGGCAACTGGAGATGCAGAGAGTTCCCCACCGATTTCTGATCTCCATCGCAACTGACCATCCGTGGCCCTAAGAGACACAAGCGTCCCGCCGGCTAAAGGAACATAGATCGACTCTTCATCAGAAGCTGGCGTGAGATTGAGCGTGAGATCCGAGGCGTAACGCCACCGAACCGTCAGTGGTTGAGAGAGTGCTATGCGTACGTTTATGGCAGTTGTCTTGTGGATCTGAGGATAGACGGGTGGTGTGAATAGCAACAGAACTAATGAAACCAGGATCCAACTGCTCAATAAAGATCTACTCATCATATTCAAAAAAATGTTTGCACTGTCCTACGCCACAATGCATTCAACTTTTAGATCAAAATACCTTGAAATTGCGAGTCACGACAGTACGCAATAGACATCAAACGGCGATTTCCTTCATCAGTTTGCGTTATCAGCCTCGGAAAGTATAATCGATCTCACCTCGCTCTTGATCAAGCGTATTCTTTGATGCCGTATTACTCCAAGAGGTCTTCTTTTTTGTCGCAAACGGTTAATCACGAGACAGTCTTAATTCTTGACTTCGGATCACAATACACTCAACTGATAGCTCGTCGCGTCCGCGAAGCTGGTGTCTACAGCGAAATCCTTCCATTCAATACTCCAGTTGCAAAGATCAAAGAGAAAAAACCGCGGGGGCTAATCCTTTCGGGTGGTCCCTCATCTGTCTATCAAAAGGACGCTCCTCTTCCCGATAAAGAACTCCTGCGCAACCTTGGATGCCCGTTGCTGGGAATTTGTTACGGGTTGCAAGTTGTTGCACGCGATCTCGGTGGGGAAGTTCAATCTGCACCAAGCAGAGAATTTGGATACGCGAGACTCAAGGTCACGGATCCAGGGTCAGTGTTGTTTTGTGGCCTTCCCACGGAGATGGATGTTTGGATGAGCCACGGCGATAACGTCACCTCGGTTCCCACGGGTTTTCGCGCGACCGCTGTGACCGACGATGCGCTTAATGCCATTGAGAGCGTAGAACGGGGCATCTTCGGCGTGCAGTTTCATCCGGAGGTTGCACACACGCCTTTGGGCGTGCAGGTGTTGCGGAATTTTCTGTTCTCCGTCTGTGGTTTACGTGGCGATTGGTCCCCGCAGGCAGTGATCGAAGAGCAGGTCGCACGTATTCGTGAACGTGTAGGTCAATCCGGCCGCGTCGTCTCTGGTCTATCAGGTGGTGTGGATTCAACCGTGGCCGCAGCATTGGTGCATCGCGCGATCGGAGATCGTCAGACTTGTATCTTTGTCGATAATGGCTTGTTACGAGAAGGCGAGTTTGAGAGTACGCTGACTCTACTGCAGCAGCGAATGAAGCTCAACATCGTAGGGGTTCGCGCCGGCGAAGCTTTCTTGCAGGCGCTGCGCGGAGTCGTCGATCCGGAAGAGAAACGAAAACGCATCGGTAAGGTTTTCATCGATGTTTTTGAGCAAGAGGCGAATCGGATCGGCGCTGTAGACTTTCTGGTCCAGGGAACGTTGTATCCAGACGTAATCGAGTCAGTTTCAGTTCGCGGTCCATCTGCGGTGATCAAGAGTCATCACAACGTAGGTGGCCTTCCAGAGAAAATGAATCTACGACTTATCGAGCCACTCCGCGAGTTATTCAAAGATGAGGTTCGACTCATTGGCCGCGAACTCGGAGTGCCGGAAGAGATTCTTACGAGACATCCTTTCCCTGGACCCGGCCTGGCAGTACGGATCATCGGCGAGATAACGGAAGAGCGAATCAGACTGTTGCAATCTGCGGATAGGATCCTCGATGAAGAGCTCCGCTTGGCTGATCTCTACCACTCAGTGTGGCAAGCGTTCCCGGTGCTGCTGCCGATTTCTACAGTGGGCGTCATGGGCGACGAACGCACATATGAAAAGGTTGTCGCCATACGCGCCGTTACGAGTGTTGACGGTATGACTGCCGACTGGGCACGGCTGCCGCATGATGTGCTCGCAAGAATCTCAGCCCGAATAGTTTCTGAAGTAAGAGGAATCAATAGAGTTGTTTTCGATATCAGTTCAAAACCGCCGAGTACGATTGAATGGGAGTAGGATATAACTGCTCTTCGGCTTGAACTGCGAATCAACGTTATACAACGTGTTCTCGTCTAACCCTTGCTGACCAGCACCGGTTCGCTATTCTTTTTCGAATACTATGTCTACTCCTAGGTTTGCTCACCTCCATCTACATACTGACTACAGCCTCCTTGATGGTGCTATCCAGATCAAGCCTTTGGCAAAACGCACCGAAGAACTCGGAATGACAGCGTGTGCCATGACGGACCATGGCAACATGTTCGGGGCTATCTCGTTCTACAACGCCATGAAGAAACATGGCGTAAAACCAATTATCGGATGCGAGACATATATCACCCGCGGCAGCCGCACCGATCGTTCTGCTGGTGCGCCCGGTGAGAAAGCAAACTTTCATCTCATTCTCTTGGCGAAGAATCTTGAAGGCTATCAGAACCTGGTCCGACTCACCTCGAAGGCTTACACCGAAGGGTTCTACTACAAACCGCGCATAGACAAAGAACTGCTTGCGCAACATAGCAAAGGCTTGATAGCACTCTCGGCCTGCATGTCGGGAGTTCCTTCAGCGATGCTCGCACGCGAAAAATGCGACGAGGCTGCTGCGGCTGCTATCGAGTTTGAAGAGATACTCGGGAAGGGAAACTACTTCCTCGAAATTCAGGAGCACGGCCTCGAAGGGCAACAACGGATTCGCAAACCGCTCGTCGAGTTATCAAAGCGAACTGGAGTTCCGCTCGTCGCTACCAACGATGCTCACTATTTGAGACCTGAGGACGCTCGTGCCCACGATATTCTGCTGTGCATCGGATCGGGCAAGACCGTTAACGACACCAACAGGCTGCGGTATCAGAGTCCGAACTTTTACGTCAGGTCGCCTGAGGAGATGTGGCGAATCTTCGGTAGTGAGTTGCCCGAAGTGCTCACACGGACAGTCGAAATAGCGGAACGATGCGACCTGCAATTGCCGGAGAACATCAACTACCTTCCTAACTATCCGATTCCGGCTGCGGATGCAGCACTCTCCGCCGACGATTATTTCGAGAAGGTCGTGCGAGACGGCTTTGAAAAACGGAGGCAGCGAGTTTGGGATCGACAGGTCGCCAGAGAAGAGTTAAAGCACCCCATCGCTGATTATCAGACTCGACTCTCAAGCGAGATCGCGATGATTAAGCAGATGGGCTTTGCCGGCTACTTTCTTATCGTGTGGGACTTCGTGCGTTACGCGAAGGAGCACTCGATACCCGTTGGTCCGGGCCGTGGCTCGGCGGCAGGTTCATTAGTCGCCTATTGTCTCGATATCACCGATGTCGATCCCTTGCAGTACAACCTTATCTTCGAGCGATTTCTTAACCCCGGCCGCGTATCTCTGCCTGACATTGATATTGACTTCTGTGTTCGTGGTAGAGGTGAAGTGATCAATCACGTCGCTGACCTTTATGGACGCGACTCTGTTTGCCAGATCATCACCTTTGGAACACTCGCCTCACGAGCCGCTATCAAGGACGTTGGCCGAGCTCTTGAGATGCCTTACTCGGAAGTAGAGCGAATCGCGAAGCTGATTCCGCCTCCAGTGCGAGGGCGCAATGTCAGCATCGCTCAGGCGCTTGAGCAGGTGCCTGAACTCAACAAGGAAGTCGAAACCAACAGCCAGGTTAAGGAACTACTTGAGATTGCGCAGCGTCTTGAGGGCTGCGCTCGCCATAGCTCAGTTCATGCGGCGGGCGTCGTAATTTCGCCGAAGCCCCTTCAAGAATTGATTCCCGTCGCCGTCTCCGGAAAGGAAGAGCTCACCACGCAGTATGTCATGTCGGATCTCGAAAAAACCGGCATGCTTAAGATGGACTTTTTAGCGCTTACTGCTTTAACCGTTATAAATGACTGCTTAATCTCGATTAAGCGAATGCTTGGCAAGGAGATTAACTGGGCGGATGTAGCGCTTAATGACGAAAAGACTATGTCAGTGTTTGCTGACGGAAGGACTGAGGCGGTCTTTCAGTTTGAGTCCTCGGGCATGCAGGAGATTTGCCGGAAACTGAAGCCGAAAGACGTAGAGGACCTGGCCGCTCTGAATGCTTTATACCGACCGGGGCCACTGGATGGCGGCATGGTTGATGAGTTCATTCAGCGTCATCACGGGAAGAAGACAGTCCGATATCTCGTTCCAGAGATGAAGGAGATTCTCAGCAACACGTATGGCATTCTGGTTTACCAGGAACAGATCATGCAGCTCGCTCAACGACTGGCTGGGTACACGCTGAGCGAAGCCGATCTAATGCGTCGCGCTATGGGTAAAAAGAAGCGCGAAGAGATGGCCATTCATGAGGAGAAGTTTATTAGAGGTGCTGTAGAACGAGGTATCAAGAAAGAGAAGGCTGAAAAGATCTTTTCATTGATGAACCAGTTTTCAGACTACGGTTTCAATCGCAGCCACAGCGTGGCCTATGCCTTTCTTGCTTTCCAGACTGCCTATCTAAAGGCGCACTACCCGGAACATTTCTATGCTGCGGTGCTTTCCAGTGAAGCGCAGGACGCGGGAAAAGTCTTCAAGTATTCGAAAGAGCTGCGGGCGCAGCGAATTCAATTGCTTCCGCCAGATGTGAATGAAAGCTACTCCGGTTTTACGCCATTGTCCGGCGCTATTCGTTACGGACTCGCAGCCATCAAAGGTATAGGTCAATCGACAGTTGCTGCGATTATTCAAGCTCGTAAGGCTGGACCATTTCGTTCGTTTTTTGACTTTGCCGAGCGAGTAGAGCAGGGAGCACTGAACAAGCGAGCTTTGGAGAGTCTGGTCACCGCGGGCGCCTTCGATTCTCTGAATACTCAATCGCGAGAGTTACATGAATGGCGAGCTGCCTTACACAGTTGTATTGACGGTGCTATGGCCAGGGCCCAACGGGCCAAACGAGAACGACTGCAGGGCCAGAATGGATTGTTCGCAGCAGCACCGGAAGAGTGTCAGGCTCCAGAACAACCGCCGATGGCAAAGCCCTGGACTCGTGGCGAGTTATTGGCCGCTGAGAAAACGGCGCTGGGTTTTTACATAACATCGCATCCATTGGGAGCCTATGCTGATCTGCTGCAGAACCTAAAAGCGGCAAAGTCGATTGACCTACCATCGCTTACCAGCGGGGGTCGAGTTTCGCTCGGCGGCATCATAGCCGACCTGCAGTTGAAGACGACGAAGAAGGGTGATCGTTTCGGATTGTTTCGTGTGGCGGATGACACAGGCGAGACCAAATGCGTGTTGTGGCCGGAAGGGTTCCGCAAGTATTCGGTCCTCCTGCAAAATGAACTGCCAGCTCTCATCACCGGTAGGCTCGAGTTAAGCGAGGATAACCCGCCGAACATCATTGTGGACCAGTTGCAGAGTCTGGACGAGCTGCTTAAGAATCGCGAACTGATTGTTGTGAGGATGCCGGTGGCTGAGGACGCTGCGGGCTTCTTCGATTCCGTTCTGCACTTGCTTAACACTTATCCCGGTAACTGCGATGTAGTTCTTGAGCTAGTGATTAATGGTGATACTTTGGTAAGAGCAAAGACCAATTCAGCTATTAGAGTAGATCGAAATGCTCGCCTGAATGCCGCTCTCGAAGAAGTAGGCTGTGCAATCAGGGTCGAGAAACAGACGAATGGTTACGTCTAATAACAACAAACATGGCCAAGCCCGAGTTTGAAAATCCTTCGAAGGAACCTGACGCAGTCACTGAGCGCTCAGCATTCGAGCGCGTGCAGCTTGCGCGGCATCCGGACCGTCCGTACACACTGGATTTCGTGGAGCGCTTGTTTGAAGACTTCGTCGAGTTCCATGGCGATAGAAGGTTTGCGGACGATCCGGCGATCGTTTGTGGCTCTGCAAGGTTTCACGGCCTGCCCATCATTGTGGTGGGCCATCAGAAGGGAAGGGACACGAAGCAGCGCAGCTACAGAAATTTTGGGATGCCGAAACCCGAGGGCTATCGCAAAGCGCTCCGGGCAATGAAACTCGCAGAGAAATTTGGTAGGCCAATCTTCACGCTGATCGATACTCCGGGTGCTTACCCCGGCATCGATGCGGAAGAGCGTGGTCAGGCAGAAGCTATTGCCTACAATTTGCGCGAGATGGCCAAGCTGACTGTGCCGGTGATAGTCACAGTAATCGGTGAAGGTGGTTCGGGGGGCGCCCTCGCAATTGGTGTGGGTGATCAAGTCTTGATGCTCGAGAATGCTATCTACTCTGTGATATCGCCCGAAGGGTGTGCAGCCATTCTATGGAAGGATGCGAAGCGCGCAGACAAGGCTGCCGAAGGACTACGTCTTACAGCACAGAATCTGTTGGAGGAGAAGATCGTGGATCAAATCATCCAGGAGCCAAATGGAGGAGCTCATACTGATTACGATCAAGCCGCTCGCTATCTCGATTCAGCTCTTAGTGAACGCCTCGCTGAAGCCGTAAGCTGCACTCAGGAGGCAAGACTTACTCGCCGTTACGATAAGCTTCGTCAGTTCGGGCGTTGGGGTATAGCGTAAGCCTTGAACACACCTTGCCACCGACGGCTAACGCATCTCCTCGCAGCCCTACTCGCCGATTTCTCCAGTGAACTAGAACGGAATGTCGTCGTCTGCAGGATCTGCAGGAGCCATTACTGCAGGCTCATTGGCACCGGCGCGCGCCGCCATTGCATCGTCGGGCCGGGCACCCCCAATAAACTGCATATCCGTCGCATGGACCTCAAGCGTGTAACGCGCTTTGCCGTCGCGATCGGTCCATTCTTCGACTCGCAGCCTGCCTTCAATGTAAACCGGACGTCCCTTCGTGAGGTATTGTGAGGCAGTTTCTGCTTGCCGTCCCCAAAGGGTTACGCGAAACCAAGTGGTATGGTCTTGCATCTCGCCAGTCTTATCCTTGCGCCTCTCGTTTGTAGCCATTGTGAAGCTACAAACCGGCGTTCCTTGCGGCGTGTAACGCAGCTCAGGATCACGACCAAGGTTGCCAACGAGAATTACTTTGTTAAAAGACATGAGGAACCTCTCAGTATCGTTAGGGTTCGGTAAAACTTGGCGCGCATACTACAAGTGTAATATTGATCGGTCAAGCAAGCGCGCGTTTGATAATGATCTCGTTAAATGCTTGCTATCGCGCTTGCTAGACGTTATCTGATAGACTAGTTTTCACAGCGCGACGTGCAACGTTAATCGTGATGATCAGCAAGGTCTACATCGAAACTCATGGCTGTCAAATGAACGTGGCTGACAGCGAAAGGGCTGCAACCGGTTTGCGAAAAGCCGGGTACGAAATAGCGGAATCAGTCGCCAATGCTGACGTCGTGTTGCTGAATACTTGCTCTGTACGCGAACGAGCTGAACAAAAGGTATTCAATCGTATCGGCGAAATCCGAGATGCGTCACGCACGAAGCCCGTCATTGGTGTGATGGGCTGCGTAGCTCAATTGGAAGGCCAGACGTTACTCGAGAGATCTCCCGACATCAACATCGTGATCGGCACGCAAGCCACGGATAGAATTGCCTCACTACTCGAATATGTTCAGTTGGGAAAAGCCAAAGTCATTGATTTGGATGAACGCCGCGAAGGCGAGAACTGGGATATCTCGCCCGTAGAAAGACATTCGCCGCACGTCGCATTCGTTCCAATAATCGAGGGCTGCAATAAGTTTTGCTCGTTCTGCATCGTTCCGTATTCACGCGGGCGCGAGAAGAGCAGAACTGCGACTGAGATAATTGAAGAAATACAGCAGTTAATCGGTCTTGGGTATCAGGAAGTGCACCTCATCGGCCAAAACGTTAACAGCTATCGACCCCGATCACTCGCAGGCCTTGAGGATTTTCCCGGAGCTACACCGTTCTGCCAGCTTTTGCGGGCTGTTGCAAAAACCGGTATGCCGCGAATCAAGTTCACAACCTCATTTCCTCGCGACTTTCATGCTGATATAGTGGCGGCGCTTGAAGAGCATCCGAACCTGTGCAATTGGGTTCATTTGCCGGTACAGTCGGGAAGCGATCGCATCTTGAAAGCTATGCGAAGGGGTCACAGAGCTGCGGACTACCTCGACAAAATTTCTGCAATAAAAAAATCGAGCCGACGCCTTTCGTTGACGAGCGACATCATTGTTGGTTTCCCAGGAGAAACCGAAGCTGATTTCGAGGATACAATGAGCCTTGTAAGAGAGTGCGAGTACGACAGCCTGTACATCTTCAAGTACTCTCAACGTCGTGGCACTCCTGCAGCGAAAATGAGTGACAATGTCTCCCCTGAACAGAAAAAAGAGAGATTCTTGCGGTTAGAGAACTTGCAGCGCGAGATTCAGAATCGTATTTATCAGGACTATATTGGTAGAAAGGTGAGCGTTCTCGTCGAACGACCCAGCACAAGAGGGGATTCAGACATGTCTGGCCACTCAACCTGCCACAAGGTCGTCAACTTCAGAGGGGACCGCAGTCTCGAAGGAAAAATCGTCGACGTGAGAATTACCGCGGCCAAGTCAAATAGTCTTTACGGCAGCTTAAGTTGATCGTTGCTTCAGGGGATTCAGTCATGGAAATAGAAGTAAAGATCAGGGCGTTGATGATGGATCCGAATAGCGGCACTCCGATCATAATTTTGAAAGATGTCCAGAGCGATACGATGTTGCCGATTTGGGTTGGCACCTATGAAGCAAACGCCATCGCTCTCGAGATTGAGAAAATCGCGCCTCCACGCCCAATGACACATGACCTGCTGCGCAATCTGCTTGTTGAGCTCGGTATCCAGGTCGAGAGAGTTGTAGTAACAAGCTTACGGGACAACACTTTTTTTGCTGTCATTGAAATGCGCACGAGCGACGGCAATACAATGGTCCTTGATTCCAGACCTTCCGATGCGATTGCTCTCGCACTGAGAGCCGATTGTCCCATCTATGTTGATATGGAAGTAATTAAAGCTTCGCGGAATACGGTGCCGTCAGAAGAGGAGGGAACTGAAGAATCTTCCCTTAGCGAAGAAGATTGGCCCGACGTGATCGGCGAAGCTGGCGATTTGCCGATGTAGTTTCCTTTAGTGGTTCAGACGTTAAGCTTTGAAAACTGAATTGCCCGACATGCTATTCCATTTCTTCGACCGTCCCAGATTCCTGATCCAGTGCCACAGATGGTAATTGCGATCGCTAATCAAAAAGGTGGCGTAGGTAAAACAACTACCGCCATCAATTTGGCAGCTGCATTCGCCAGACTGGGAAAACGTGTCCTCCTGCTCGACCTCGACCCACAAGCCAATAGCTCAATTTCATTTCTAGATCCGCTGACAGTTGAAAGGTCAGCGTATGAGTTGATGATGGATGGGGTGGCTCCGGTAGACCAATCTGTCTACAAGAGTCCAGTAGAGAATCTCGACATCATTCCCGCCCGTATTAGTCTCGCAAAATTGGAATCAAAACTCGTCGGCGATTTCGATGCGCCGTTTCGACTGAAAGATCGGTTGGAACCATTCCGGCAGGAGTATTCCGTTATCGTCATCGACACCCCGCCAACTTTAGGACTAATCACTGTCAATGCGCTCGTAGCAGCGTCGCACGTGTTGGTCCCGATCCAATCTTCTTATTTTGCTCTTGAAGGAACCGACGACCTCCTGGAAACAATAGAAAAAGTAAAGGCCCGACCAAATCCAAATCTACAACTGCTCGGCGTGCTAGTCACACTTCATGACAAACGCACCACCCTCGCGCGCGAAGTTCACGATCAAATTCGCAGTGTATTTGGAGCGAAGCTTTTCGAGACCGTTATTACGAAAAGCGTCAGGCTTGAAGAATCTCCAGCCTACAAAGAATCGATCTTTAGTTTCGCGCCAAATTCATCCGGCGCTATTGAATATGCAAAACTTTGCGACGAGGTAATGAGCCGTGTCTAAAAGGGGACTACCAACCGGTCTGCAGATGCGTCATGACGCGCATTACGTGGAAGAACTATCACAACAAGCTCCGGCGCCTATCGGACGCATGATTCCGCTCGACAAGCTTGACCCAAATCCCGAGCAACCACGCACTGAGTTGGGCGACCTGACGGAACTTACGGCTTCGATCGCAGAAAAGGGTGTACTCGAGCCACTGCTGGTGAGGCCTGCCAAATTAACTGGCCGCTGGATGATTATCGCCGGTGAACGAAGGTTTCGAGCTGCTCGCCAAGCAGGTCTTCATGAAGTGCCATGCGTTGAAATGGAAGTAGACGAAGGCACGGTCGCCGAGATAGCGCTGATCGAGAACATGCAGCGCAAAGACCTCACCGTGTGGGAAGAAGCTGACGGACTTCTCGCGCTTTGCGAGCGTTTTGGCTACACGCACGACGAGGTTGCACGAAAGGTAGGAAAGAGCAGGAGTACGGTTACCGAAGCACTGTCAATTGCTGCTATCCCACCAGATGTGCGCGAGATCTGTCGACAAGCTGACGTGACCGCCAAGTCGGTGCTGCTTCAGATTGTCAGACAACCAGATGACGAGAGCATGCGGCGCCTCGCAAACCAGATCGCATCGCGTGGTTTGACTCGCGATGATGCGCGGGAAGTCAGACGGCAGGAAATGGGACCGCGAGTGACACCAGAACTAAAGCCTTAC
>JBKPAL010000305.1:0-13623 GCA_046726395.1 Acidobacteriota bacterium | reverse complement strand
GATAAAACAGTTACCCCAAACGCGGCAGACGCAGGAATCAGCAAATCGTTTTCCCAAGAGATCGGCGCTGGTCGTGGTGACATCATGACGTCCGATACGTCTTTGTTCATCATCAATCGTGATCCATTTCGTGCAATCCGGCGCGGAAGACAACTCTTTCAACGAAAGTACACACGCCTCCAGGGATTCGGCCCACTTTTCGGGGATGGAGTGGGGAATATCGAAACGAATCTTGCGATCGGGGCAGGTTTGGTTGATAGCTGCGCCGGCTGTCATGGACGACCGCGCGGAGCAGCGGGTGCAGGCGGTGATGTAGTCACAAGGCCGGATAGCCGCGATGCCCCGCATTTGTTCGGACTGGGCCTCAAGGAGATGTTGGCGGATGAAATCACGCAAGATTTGCGAGCGATACGTCAGCAGGCGATAGACGAAGCTGAACAGTCGCCGGCAAACCAACCGGTGGTCAAGTCTCTGCTCAGTAAGGGCATCAACTACGGATTCATCAGTGCTGTGCGGCACGGAAATTCCGTGACCGTCGATACATCTGCTGTTAGAGGCGTGAATTCTGATCTTCGTGTTCGCCCTTTCTTTGCGCATGGCGGCACTATCTCTATTCGCGAGTTCGTTGTTGGTGCATGGAATGCCGAGATGGGACTGCAGGCAGTTGATCCCGAGCTTGCTATGGCCCACCTTGGCGATCGCTTCACCACTCCCTCAGGAATGGTGCTTGACGGTGCGAAAGATCAGATCGAATCAGCGCCGGCAACCACGAACTGGCAGGACACTGACGGAGACGGAGTCGTAAATGAGATTCCTACGAGTATTGTCGATTTCATGGAGTTCTATCTGCTCAACTATTTCAAAGCGGCAACCTATGAACAAACAAGCGGCGTGGTTGCCGGGCGCCAGAAGTTTCAGCAGCTTGGATGTACGCAATGTCACGTACCGGATCTACAGATTACTCGTGATCGCCGCGTTGCAGATCTCGAAACTGTTTACGATCCACTAAACGGAATCTTTAACAGTCTTTTCGGAACGGCGAATGGACTATTCACTTCGCTGGATGACGGCAGCGGCTTGCCGGCGCTTAAGCGCGCGATGAATGGTCCGTTCCTCGTTAAGAATTTCTACGCCGATTTGAAACGTCATGATCTGGGTCCGAACTTTAATGAAAGAAACTACGACGGTTCAATTCGGAGGGAATTTATGACGATTCCGCTGTGGGGTGTTGGTTCAACTGCACCATACGGACACGACGGGCGCAGCATCAACCTGCGCGAGGTTATCCTTCGTCATGGAGGCGAAGCTCTTGCTGTTCGCAATTCTTTTGCAGGACTCTCCTCCTCTGATCAGAACAAGATAATTGAGTTTCTGAATTCGCTGGTCTTGTTTCCACCCGACGACACCGCTTCAAATCTGGATCCAGGAAATCGTAATGCTGTGGGATTCCCCCAGTTTGGACATGGCAGTGTCAAGCTCAGCTTGCTGTTCAATGATCCCACCGATCCGGAATAGCCACCACATACCTTCAAGTCGTTGATCAAGAAGACAGCGTTCGTCGCTCGGCCGCGTTCTTGGTAATAAAAAGAATAAGTCAGAGGTGGTTTCGAACGTCCCCGAAAATCGTGTGAGGGAGTTTTTCAGCAGCTTACACATGTCCTGATGAGAGGCTAAGTGAGGCGGCCCACGGTGGTTGCCCTGGCGCTCGGCCGAGATCAAGCCCGGGCGGAGCAATCCAACCGCCAGATGGAAGAGAACCTAAGGAGGACGTCATGAGGACTAAACTTCAGTTCGCTCGTGAAGGGAGAATCCCCAATATCATTACGTTAAGTTGGACCATTAAGACTTGTATGGCGGCGTCTGCTGTCGCATTGGCCGTGGCGGTGCTGCCAATTGGATCGCTAGTGTCGGCCAAGAATTTCAGCGAGTGGGGTGCGCCCGTCAACGCGGAGTCAATCCCCGGCACGAGCTCGGAACTCAACACGCCTTTCAACGACGGCTGCCCGATCCAGTCGCCCGATGGCCAGAGTCTGTTCATCGCTTCGAACCGACCGGGAACTCTCGGTGGGCAGGACATTTGGGTCGCGGACCGCGAAGGTCGGGACGGCCCGTGGGGAACGCCCGTCAACCTCGGCGCGCCGATTAACAGCGAATACAACGATTTCTGCCCGTCACCGGCGCGCGGGCACCGCCTGTTCTTCGTCAGCGAGCGACCGGGCGGCTGCGGTGGCGCCGATATGTATGTGACGCGTCTGGGACCTGACGGCTGGGCTGAGCCGGAGAACCTGGGGTGCCAAATCAACAGCACGGCCGACGAGGCGAGCCCATCGCTGTTCGAGGACGAGGACGGTCACGCGATCCTCTACTTCTCTAGCACCCGCCCCGGCGGTTTCGATGAGGATGTTGGACCAGCCGGCGATTCCGACATCTACTTCAGCGTAGACTTCGGTTCGGCGCAGCTGGCACCAAACCTTAACACCGAGTTTGGCGACTTCCGGCCGAACGTGCGTCACGACGGGCGTGAGATCGTCTTCGACTCGAACAATCCGATCGGATTCGGCGGCCAAGACATCTGGACCGCGATGCGCGATAGCGCAAACGACGTCTGGTCTACGCCTTTCAACTTAGGTCCCGTCGTCAACAGCCCGGCGAATGAGACTCGCGCGTCACTGTCGTGGGATGGGTTGACAATGGTATTCGGCTCGAACCGTGCCGAAAGCGAGCCCAGCCCCACCGGCCCACCGTCCACGGACGTCTATGTGACGATGCGCGAGAAGCTCACCGGCAACAACTAAAAGGCAAGATGTGATCTCATCCATGAGGTCAGCCGCCGGTTGAGCTGTGTAGGTCGCCGAAGAAGCGGGAGACCAAGCTCGCCGCGTGCTGTTTTCCCAGCCGCACAGAAGCACGGGCCTTACCTCATGTATGTTTGAGATTGATGATGACGCAGTTATAGACAGCTAAGCTCAATGGGTGTACGAGTGCTAGGCAGTAAATGAAACTGCGCCGTCAAAGAATTGAACAGTGGTGACGTTGGGTCAGTTAACGGTGAGCCATCGCCTAACGAATTATCGGCGACAAACGGATTGCCGCTCCGATCCTACAGTTCCCTCGCGAGCAGCTTCCAGTACGACACTGGCATCAGACGCGCGATCACCGATATGACTCTTGCGTCTGACCCGACAAGGACGCGCGCTTGCCGGCGCTCGATGCCGCGCACGATCGTCTCGCCGGCGATCTCTGGAGAAAGCCTCAGCAGCTTCCGATACTTCTCGCGGCGTTCTGCGATCTCTTCTTCGGTGACACCTGCGGGCACGCGCGCCTTCTCTGCAATAGAAGTGTTGACCCCTCCTGGATGCACCACGGTTACACCTACTCTTGAGCCTTCGAGTTCGTGACGCAGTGCCTCGGAGAACCCGCGCACCGCGAACTTGCTTGCCGCGTACGCCGCTTGCTCAGGGGGCGCAATCAAACCGTATACGCTCGAGAGGTTCACGACACGCGCATCTGTGCTCGCTCGCAGTAGCGGAAGAAAGGCGCGCGTCATGCGCACCACACCCCAAAAGTTGATCTCGAAAAGCCACTCGAAGTCTTCCTCGGAAACTTGCTCGAACGTGCCACCCACGGCCACGCCTGCGTTGTTGATTAGCACGTCGACCCCAACGTGCTCCGCGGCGACAAGATCAGGAAGCTCCGCCACCGTGACGCGCTCGGCCACGTCAACGCGATGTCGAGACACTCGAACTCCGTAAGCGCCGGTCTGGACCAACGTCTCTGCCATTCCAGCTTCGTCGATATCGACCAGCGCGAGATGGCAACCGCGACGCGCCAGCGACACGGCGATCGCTCGTCCGATGCCGCTGCCCGCGCCTGTGATTACAGCCGTCCGATTTTTCAGGCGCATGCGCTCACGCACGAGCCGCCACCTCTGTTGGGTAATCTGAAAATTCAGGAACGATCATCAGATTCAACTCCAATCTGCCCAGTCAAGAAGGGCGGCATGCGGCAATGTGACTAGACTTTAATCTGCGCAGTCGGAAAGGGTGGCAAGCCGTAATCTGACTCAACAGACTGAACACTCAAGGAGCGCGCTTAATCTAGATCAGCCTTCGACCTGTCGCCAATTCTTCAACTCCCGCAATCACACCAATCGACAATTTGCAATCGTCAATGTCTGAACTCCATCGTGCCGTCGTCGACGCGCCCATACCGCATCATCGAAAGATCCTTCATGTAGTTCTGGTGCAGACGCCAGGGAGTCTTCGTTCCCTGACGCGGGAGCATGTGCAAGGCGCGCACGACGTACCCCGACGTGAAGTCGATGACCGGCTCCTCGCCGATGTCGGGGTCGTTCACGCGCGGAGTGCACACAGCATAGCCGTGGTGGTCCATGTGGTTCAGAAGCCGGCACACATACTCAGAAGTGAGATCACACTTCAAAGTCCACGAAGCGTTTGTGTAGCCAATAGCGAAGGCGAGGTTGGGCACGTCGCTGAACATCATTCCCTTGTAGACGAGCGTCTTCGGCAAGTCCACCGGCGTGCCGTCTACCACGAGTTGCATCCCGCTGATGAGCTTAAGTACGAGCCCAGTCGCGGTCACGATGAGATCGGCGTCTAGGTGTTGGCCCGACTTGAGCAAGAGGCCGCCTTCGGTGAACTTCTCGATGTGGTCGGTCACTAACGACACGCGGCCCTCGCGTATCGCGCGGAAGAAGTCAGCGTCTGGGGCGAAGCACATGCGTTGGTCCCAGGGATTGTACGGCGGGGTGAAATGCTTTGACTCATATTCCTCGCCCAGATGTTTGCGCACACCTTTCGCCACCATCCACTTGAAAAACTCCGGCCTCTTTCGGGCAAGGTTGTAGAAGAACGTCGTAACGAGCACGTTCTTCCAGCGCGCCAGCCCATATGCAACGTGGTCTGGCAGATAACGTCGCAATAAGTTCGCCACCAAGTCCTCCGATGGGCGCATGACGACGTAGCTCGGAGAGCGCTGGAGCATCGTGACGTGCGCCGCGCGCTCGGCGATCGCGGGCACGAGCGTGATGGCAGTCGCGCCGCTGCCGATAACCACGATGCGCTTGTTTGCGTAGTCAAGATCGTCGGGCCATTTCTGCGGGTGCACTATGGTACCGCGGAACCGTTCGACGCCGGTCCACTCAGGTGTGTATCCGTTCTCGTATTCGTAGTAGCCGGTGCATAGGTAAAGGAAACTGCACGTGAGTTTTTTGAGATCCGAGATCTCAATCTGAGATGCCGCAGGAGTGGCCGCTTGCTTCTGTATCTCAACCTCCACGGTCCAGCGCGCGTCGTTCGATGACCAAGATGCACGCCGCACGCGATGGTTGTACCGGATTGTTTTGTCTACTCCGTACTCGGCGGCTGTGTCGCGAATGTAGTTGAGGATGGATGGTCCATCTGCAATCGCTTTGGCGTCACGCCAGGGTCGGAAGCGGTAGCCGAGCGTATACATGTCGGAGTCGGATCGAACGCCCGGGTAGCGAAAGAGGTCCCAAGTGCCTCCGCTCACATCTCGGCTTTCGAGGATGACGAAACTCTTCTGCGGGCACTCCATCTTCAGATGGCAACCCGCGCCAATCCCTGACAACCCAGCGCCTACCACTATGACATCAAAGTGCTCCACACTCATGCCTAAAACTGAAGAGAGTAATCCTGATGTTGCATGACAGGTTCGCTCCATAGAGCGAAATTTTTATAGCATGGCGATGCAATCACTGGTTGCCTCGTCCAGGAGCGAGATGTTATTGCGCCGCCACTTAGTAAATATGTTACTTGCTGCGTTCGACATTACGATTGTTGCCGAAGCACTTCTCACCCAGGGTTGTCGCTCTATTCCAATCCTGGTCTGACGTCGGCCAAGGCCTTTTGCCGTTGAAGTCCGATACTTTAACGGGCGGGTTACATCCGCTTAAGTTGAATAGCTATCAAGTCGCAGTTGTTTTATCTTAATTCCCACACATAGCGCAAAACCATGATGAAAAGAACTCCACACCGCGCAAGCTGGTTATCCTATTTCCCGTCGAGAGTCCACAACTATCCGCCGTTGGCCGCGATTCTATTTTTCGAATTACTATTTCTCGCTCCAGCGTGCAATGCACAAACACAATTCCCAACTACGCCTGCCGGTAATAAGACAACGGCCTGGCTCGAAGCTTTCAACGCCGGAGACGCTGACAAGTACAAAGACTTTCTCGGCAAGAATTTTCCGACGCGTCTTGAGCGTGCGGATCGAGACATGCGATTTCGAGAAATAACTGGCGGGTTCGAAGTAAAGAAGGTTGAAGAATCGAGCCCTACAAAAACAGTCGTTCTGGTCCAGGAACGCCTAGGGGACCAGTTTGCTCGCTTATCCGTTGAGGTCGACGCGGCCGAGCAACATCAAATCACGAAACTTGATCTCACTGGAATTGAGCGACCGGCCGAGTTTGCGCTTCCGCACCTGAGTGAGAGCGAGCTGATGACAGCCTTGCGAAAGAAATTCGATGAGGTGACGGCTGCTGACCGTTTTTCGGGTGCGGCGTTGGTAGCAAGAAATGGCAAATCCGTTTTCGCTCAGGCTTATGGTCTAGCAGATCGCGAAAAGAAAACTCCGAACACTTTAAAGACGCGCTTTCGAATCGGATCGATGAACAAGATGTTCACTGCCGTTGCGACTCTCCAACTGGTGCAAAGTGGCAAACTCGATCTGAAAGCGCCGTTCGGCAACTATCTTACGGATTATCCGAATAAAGACGTTGCCTCAAAAGTAACAATCGAACAATTGCTGTCTCACACCGGAGGCACAGGCGACATCTTTGGTCCTGAGTTCGACAAGCATCGCGTTGAGTTAAAGACGCTGCGCGATTACGTAAATCTCTACGGCAGTCGCGCGCTGCAGTTCGAGCCGGGCAGTCGTTGGCAGTACAGCAACTACGGTTTTCTTCTGCTCGGTGTATTAATCGAGAAAGTTAGTGGTCAGAGTTATTACGACTACGTTAGAGATTATATCTACAAGCCTGCAGGCATGACTGGAACCGGTTCCGAACCGGAGGAGCAAACGGTAGCGGAACGCAGCGTTGGCTACACCAAGTTCAGCGGACGTGCGTTGACGCCCAACACTGACACACTTCCCTACCGCGGAACTTCTGCAGGTGGCGGTTACTCCACGGTGGAAGACCTGTTCCGATTTGCGACTGCGCTGCAAAATCGCAAACTACTCAATGCGCAGTACACAGACATTCTTACCACGGGCAAAGTCAATACGCCCGGAGGAGATAAATACGCATTCGGGTTTCAGGATGAAATGATTAATGGGACGCGCTGTTTCGGCCACGGCGGAGGCGCTCCTGGAATGAATGGCGAGTTAAAGATCTGCCCCGGCCCAGGCTATGTGATCGCAGTCCTGTCAAACCTGGATCCACCAACTGCAAGTCGCCTTGCTGATTTCATTACCAATCGTCTCCCGCAGAAGTAGATCTGTGTAATAAGCGTTATCCGTGGATGGATTTAATTAGATGAGGAGAGAGCATGGGAACAAGCAACACAAACACGATCCGACTCCATCGCGTGCTTCGCGCCACGCCGGAAAGAGTTTACCGAGCATTTCTTGATGCAAAAGCAATGGTCAAGTGGCTTCCACCAAATGGATTCACCGGCGAGGTCCATCATCTCGACGCTAAAGTCGGTGGAACGTACAAAATGTCGTTCACCAATTTTACGACCGGCAGCAGTCATTCATTCGGCGGAGAGTATCTTGAGCTGAAGCCAAACGAACTGATTCGCAATACTGACAAGTTCGACGACCCGAACATGCCGGGAGTGATGACGAACACGATCAAGATAAGGCAGGTTTCTGTAGGAACTGAGTTGGACATCGTGCAGGAAGGAGTCCCTGGGGTCATTCCACCTGAGGCTTGTTATCTCGGTTGGCAGGAATCGCTGACGCTACTAGCGAAACTCGTGGAAGCTGAAATCCCCGACTAGATCACCGCGTAGAAATCACGCTCCGGTCGCGAGCCTCAGGGGTGGCTGATTGACCAGTAGTAGAGTGACGATTGCGAAAACGGATTGAGGTTGTAGCCCGATGGTTAATTCGCCGCGCGGAGCCGGCTAGAAGTGGTTCTCAATCAAACTTGACTCAACAGGCGAGCGATCTCGGCATAGCCGTGGCTCTCGGCGATCGTCAAGGCACTCTCATTTGTCTCAAGCAGTCTAGCGTGTAAGTCAGCACCTTTATCCAATAAAGCTTGGACCACCCTGATATCACCGGCCAAGGCAGCCGCCATCAATGCCGTTCCACCCGTATTACTCTTAACATTGACGTCAGCCCCGTATTCCAACAACACTTTCATTGTCTCGTAGTGCGTGTTGATGACGGCAAAAATCAACGCTGTCCGGCCGTTGTCGTCTCTCTGGTTAATGTCCGCGCCTTGATGGAGCAGTTCTCTTACTTTCTCAGTGTTTCCATCGAGAGCCGCTCGCATGAGAGGTGTGTGGCCATGGGCATATTCTTCGGCGGCGCTTAATTCTGCGCGCGTTGTCATAATTCCTCCCGCGTTGGCGGCCTTTGTTTACAGTCCCAAATCTGCAGTGCCCGATCTTAGTTGTTGAATGTTCTTCATAGTGAACCTCTATTTCGGCACAATCAACCGCGCTGCAACCAAGCGGCGGAACATCCCAAACATTTTTGCATTTGGTGTTGAGTGGGAGCGTCGACTATGAGGTAACTACGAAGGGTCGAACCCAGCGGTTTACTACGCGGACGGGTCTTTCGAGTAACTCCCGCTTCTGGTGACGAGACGGAGAAGACCAATCGCCAGGAAAACCCCAATTAGGATTTCGATAAACAATTGCGTTTGATCTAATCCTAAAAAGCCCGCTCCAAACCAATAGCATCAATGCTACGAGGAGATGCCGATGTCAGAGCTTTGGTCGCTGCTCAGCTTGCCTTCTGTGCACTGTAAGGGCAAAAGAGATCAGGTTGGGAGTTTGAGTTTGATACGCCCGTTAAGTCGCATAAATCCCCCCTTCGCCGGTGTCACGAAGGTGTGCGCTTCATTCGCAATCAGATCGAGTGCATGCACAATCGTGCTGCCGATGTGCTCCTGCCAGGAAAGCAAAACGAGGCCATCGCGAACGGTGATCGCTTCATATTCGACAGTGTCAGTGAAACCTGCGTTATCGCCCGAGAGTATCTCGACCGTTAATTCGCGTCCCGACTTGATGGTGATTCGCGGGATGAAGCTTGGAAACGTGATTTCAAGCACTTGGCCCACGGCCAGGTTCGATGCTCCAGCTGTCATTCGAAGATCCTTTCAATACTTTGTAACGCGACGAGTTTTCGTTCTCAACAGCACGGGGTGTAATTTGGAATTTCTTCAAACGGACTGTAAGTATAACCGACGGTCGGAATGAACAAAGACGATGTGAATCGAGCGAAAAATCAAACGTTTGGTGGCATTACTGATCATAATCCCTTTCTACTCTTTGTATTCAGGGCACGGGGACGGACCAATAACTATGAGCGCCACGAATATTACGATCGAAGTCTTGAGTCGTGTTGAGGCCGGTTGCGTCCTCAGCTCACCAACCAGCTGTGACGAGATCACTTACCTGTTATCAATTGGTGATCCGTACGATCAACTGCCTGAAGGGTACGGAAATTTTCAACGTAAGCGTCGACTGCTGATCGCTGATGTTGTAACTGAGGAAGGCGCCACCGAAGAAGAGATAAGCCAAATCATTGATTTGGCCGAGTATCTCCGATCAGAAAAAGGAAAGGTGCTCATCCACTGTGAAGCCGGCATCAGTCGCTCGACAGCTGCGGCGCTCATCATGTATGCGTGCTGGCTCGGTCCCGGCCGTGAGAGAGAAGCCATGGACCGCGTGTTGGCACAGCGGCCCGTGGCTATTCCAAACCCGCGTATGGTGGAGTTGGCGGATAAGTTACTCGCCCTGGAAGGCCGTCTGTTAGCGGTATTGACGCGAGGTACGTAATTCTCTATTTCGGGCCCGCTCTCCTCAACGTCGCACCATGAGACCCTCAGTTTGCATCTAACTAGTTACTATGACGCCAATACTCGTAGCAGCAATCGTGGCTTGGGGCCTATTGAGTCTTTACTTTGCGGTTCGCAGTAGAGAGTTTCGCAAATTCCTGGTAGGGGCTTTCTTTGTAAGTGCTGGAATACAGTTCTATTTCTATATTGCCAATGTTTCGATACCGCTTCTGGGGACGAGCTTTATTCAGACGCCGCAAGTCAGCGAAGTACGCTCCATCATTCATTTCATTCTGTTTTTGATTTGCTTGTATTTCGGTTTCCTTAGAAAACCGAAAATGGTTAGGAGCCAAACTGCCGCAAACAACTGAGCAAGCAACACCCTTCGTCAGTGCTCGCTAGGGCCCTCGATCAGTGTTCCGCGCGTGATAATGAGGTACCTTGCCTTTAAAGCAGATCAGGTTCGTGATCACCTAAATCACGAAACGTTTGTCGAGAGTGCCAGAAGCGTAGGATGACGGGATTAGAGAAATCCCCGTCTTTGTGTCATTACCTGGAAAGCTCTTAGAGCCAGCCGCCGCTAAAACCCGCGCGCCGCAGTCCGGTGACGACCGCCGGGCAACGACGCATGATGTTCCAGAGTAAGCTTGTCCGATAGTTCTCGATCATCAGCACGACCGGTCCTTGATCGATTCCAAAGTGATACGGCGTGACCCACCAACCGGTCGGGCTATCTTGCACCGCAAACGATTGATTGAACGAAGGCCTGAACCCGTATTTTCCCGTCATTCCCAGATCCATTTGCGCAAAGTGCTGTATGGTTGGCATGACGATCTCGGGAGCGAATGGCAGCGAGGCGACGACAACCCACGGAGCGACGGTTCCGTCGTCGGGGCCGAACGGGGCGCCTCGAGCGGTATAGTCAAAAAACTCGCGTTCGACGCCGTTAACCACACGCTTCACCCAACCGGGCCCATCGCATGCCGTAAATCCCCAACAGTGTTCGCCATAGCCAGCGAAATTCATGGGATTGCGGATGGCGTATTCCTGCTGCACAAACGTCGCCTGCCGGGTATTTTCGAAGTAATCGCTGCCGTGTGCACGCATGAATTCGTCGCGAATATCGCGAAAATCGATCCACAGATGAGAGAGTTGATGAGTGAAAAGCGGCCCCGAGTAAAGCAATTCACGATCGTAGATTTTCTTCCACTGATAGGTCACGCAATAGGCGCGATAACTCTCGGTCGGCAATGGATGCGTTGGCGAACCCAGTCCGAGAATGTACAGCAACAAACCCTCGTCGTAGCCTTGGTAGCGGTGTGGGATGAACCCGCTCTCCGGTCGCCAGCCATGGGTTAGAGTCGGTCCACCATTCCGAGCCCAATTCCAGTCTGCTCGACGGTAAAGCGCATGAGCCAAGCTTCTGATCTCGATCTCGTCTGGCGTGTCGCGATCGAAATAGGTGGCTGCTGTTAAGGCACCCGCGAACAGAAACGCCGAGTCGATGGTGGAAAGCTCGCACTGCCAAACGCGGTGACCGGTTTCAATGTCTAGGAAATGGTAGAAAAAGCCTCGGTAGCCGGAGGAGTCGGGCTCGGGACCTTGCGGGCATGCAAGCAAGAAACGGAGTCGCTTCAAGGTGCCCTTGGCGGCGAATTCTCGGTACATGACTCCACGCTCAACGATTACCGGTAAGGTCGCCAGCGCCATGCCGACGGCGGCGATACTGACTGGAGCTGTCGGATCCGTCTTATCGCGGACCAGCCCATTATCCGGGTTGGTTTCGCGCAGGTAGTACAGAAGGGTGGTGAGCTGCAGCAGGTCGAGATCTTTCTCGGTGAGCACCCGATTGAAATGGTTGTCGGTGCCGTGAGTGTCGGCCATGGCTCAGTTGCTCAGCCCAATTGCACGCGGACGTCATGACTCTTCGAGTCATCTGTTAGCGGCACAAAGTCGGTCGATAATCGCTGCCCGTCCAGCTCGATCGATCGGACGCCCCGACCTGTACCCGCCGAGTTGTCCACCAGAATCCGGTATGTCGCGGACCGATGGTGATACTTCAGTTCAAATCGCGGCCAGCTCGGCGGAATGCATGGCTCAAAACGAAGTGTCTCGCCCCGCAATTGGAAACCCAGAATCGTTTCGATCGCGACACGATAGAGCCAACTCGCCGAGCCCGTGTACCACGTCCAGCCGCCGCGCCCCGTGTGCGGCCAGGCGCCATACACGTCGGCACAAACGACATACGGCTCAACTTTGTAATGCTGCACTTCCTCGGCCGTCGTGGCATGGTAGACCGGGTTGATGAGGTTCCACAGTTCCACGGCGCGATCGCCGCAACCCTGCAACGCTGTCGCCAGGGCGACCCAGATGGCTGCGTGGGTATATTGACCGCCATTCTCGCGAATGCCCGGCACATATCCTTTGATGTAGCCTGGCTGAAGGGAGCCCTTGTCGAATGGTGGGTCGAACAGTTGGATCAACTTGTCATCGATTCGCACCAACCGTTTTTGAACCGCGTCCATTGCTGATCGAACTCGCTCGGGGTTTGCTGTCCCGGCGATGACTGCCCAAGCCTGTGGGATGGCGTCAATTTGGCACTCATCGTTTTGAGCTGAGCCCAGGGGTGTGCCGTCGTCGAAATACGCTCGACGGTACCAAGCGCCGTCCCAGCCGTTCGCCTCCAGCGCGACGCGCAACTGCTCAGCTCCAGACCGGCACCAATCGGCATCGTCTGCTTCGTTGCTCTGCTCAGCCAAAACTGCGAACGCGTTCAAGACGGTGACGAAGAACCACCCGTTCCAGATGCTTTCGCCTCGTCCGAGGACGCCCACTTTATTCATGCCGTCGTTCCAATCGCCAGTGCCAATGAGGGGCAATCCGTGTGAACCCAGCCGATAGCCGTACTTCAGCGCGCGAATGCAGTGCTCGTAAATGGTGCCAGTCTGCGCGCTCACTGCGGGTAAGTTGAGGGCTTCCTCCTGCTCTTCGGTAAGTATTGGCGAGGCGATGAACGGCACGACCTCATTTAACAAGCCCATGTCGCCTGTCACCACAACGTAGTGGTGAACTACGAAGGGTAAGAAATAAAGGTCGTCCGTTATTCGCGTTCGAACGCCGATGCCTGAGGGCGGATGCCACCAGTGCTGAACATCGCCCTCCTCAAATTGCCGTGCTGCCGCACGCAGTATCTGCGCCCGCGCTACTGCCGGAGCGCTGTAGACCAGGGCCATCACGTCCTGTAGTTGGTCTCGAAAGCCGTACGCCCCGCCGGATTGATAAAACGCGGAGCGGCCCCAAATTCGGCAAGCAAGCACCTGATAGAGAAGCCAACGGTTTAGCATCAGGTCGATGCCGGCATCAGGCGTTGCCACCTGCAACGCGTTCAGGTAGTGATCCCACTGCTGTCGAACTTGGACCAGTGCCGCATCAGTTGTGCTCGATTGTGTGTATTCGCGAATGAGTCGACGCACTTCCTCCAAACTCTCCGCCTGACCCAGGGCAAAAACCACTCGTTCAGTCTCGCCAGCAGCCAGCGTAATTTCCGTGGTGATCGCAGCGCAGGGATCAAGGGCAGGGCCTATTCGGCCGGACAGCTTAACGCCCCGCCTCAAAGCAGCGGGCAT
>JBKPAL010000304.1:0-7402 GCA_046726395.1 Acidobacteriota bacterium | reverse complement strand
GATACATGGAGTCAACGATAGGCCTGTACCGGTCGGCCAGGCCTATGAATTCTATCGCGGGCTAAAAGATGTGGGGGTGGAAACGGAGTTGGTGGTTTACCCGCGAGAGGCCCACAGCCTTCAGGAATATGGACATCAACTCGATGTCCAGAAACGCGTCGTGGCCTGGTTCGATAAACACCTCAAGCGGTAACAGGCGACGCATGCCTTGTTATCATCAGTAAGGGTTGGTAACTCGGAATAATTAACTGAAGGTCCACCAGTGTCATGAAGCAGTATCACCGCTAGACCCGGAAGGATCACGAAACCAGCGCGCCGGAAGGTATGAAGGTGTAATGTAAATGAGAAAAGCGCCTTCTGCCATAGTCTCAACCACATCCGCGGAACAAGAAATGATGGCAGCATAGTGATGTGTGCGCGCCTCACCCACTTCGGATCCAAGAAGACGTGATTATCGAGCCGGCGTGCGCTTGCTCAGAGTGACGTGCATTGCGCGCTCGCCTTCGATGCGCTTCACACACTCATATCCCAACTCAGGCAGATTCAACCGGCCAAGCAAATGCTCGCCATCACCGAGCAATACCGGCACGACTGCCAAACGTAACTCGTCAATGAGAGCCTCACTCAGGTACTGTCTAATTGTGGAGACGCCTCCTCCAATTCGAACATCGCGATCTCCCGCAGCTTCCTTTGCCTGCTCGAGAGCTGCGTGAATGCCGTCCGTGACGAACCGAAACTCCGTGCCTGCCTGCATCTGGAGTGGTGGTCGTGCATAATGCGTGAGCACAAAAACTGGAGTGTGATACGGCGGCTCATCTCCCCACCAGCCTTTCCAACTTTCATCCGGCCACGGACCGCGCACCGGACCAAACATGTTTCTGCCGAGAATATATGCGCCGACATTGTCGAAGGCCTGCGCCGCAATGTCGTTATCGACACCAGTCTCGCCATCTTCATTGCCGTGCATCCGTTGGAAGGTGCGCGTTGGAAAGAACCAGTCGAACACTCTCAAGCCTCCGACTCCAATAGGATTCTGAAGATCCTGTGCCGGCCCCGCGCCGTAACCATCAATTGATATAGAGAAACTGTGAACGCAAACTTTCGACATAAGTTGCTTTCCGTTAGATAAGCACTGGTCGTTGTGCGCCGTCATTATACCGTCTACCTAATGGTGACCAACTCTCTGCGGTTGAGTAACTAACGCCCGCGCTCCCCAGTATGAACTCCGGAGTCGTATCAGCATCTTGCTGGTGGCTTGCTCCAGGCATACACTAAGCCCCCTTAAACAACTCAGACGCTATCACCTAAGGAGGAACCCATGAGAATACTTTTCTGCTTGTTGTTGTTCTCTGTGCCTCTGACTGCGCAAGTGGCGCCGGATGCTACTCTGCTCACTGGAGGACCAATCACGGTCTCGGAGTACAAGCTGCCTGCTGCGGTTGATCCAGTTGTTTCCACGACCCTCGCGACAGAATTGTGGGCGCGCGTCTATCGCCCCGCTAATCTGGGAAGCTCGTCTCACGCGTTACTGCTGCTGTTGCACGGCAATCATGCAACGTGCGGACGGCTGGCGGGCCCAGGGGAACACTTCGACATCAACGTTCAATACACCTTTACCGGAACGTGTCCGGCGGGCTTTATCGTGGTCCCCAGTCACGCTGGTTATGGTTACTTCGCGGAGCGTCTCGCCAGTCTTGGTTTCATCGTTGTTTCAATCAATGCCAATCGAGGCGTGAATGCTGCGCCGGGTGTGACCGATGATCGCGGTCTAAATCTTCGTCGCGGTCGCTTAGTGCTGCGACACCTTGAAAAACTGAGTCGATGGAACTCGGGTGCAGAGACGCCTCCAAGTGGACTCGGTGATTTGGTAGGCAAGATCGACTTCAGTCACGTTGGCTTGCTCGGTCACTCTCGCGGTGGTGAAGGCATGCGTGCCGCTTACAACTTCTATCAAGGCGATCCTGGAGGAACCAACTGGCAAAGCTTAATAGGCCCGGTGACCTTCGAGGGCATCTTCGAGATTGGACCAGTTGATGGTCAAACGTCGCTGACATTGAATGCGCTGGGAACAGCCTGGAACGTATTACTGCCCATGTGCGATGGCGATGTTTTCAACCTTCAAGGGGTGCGACCTTTCGATCGCATGCTGCGGGTAACATCGGAATCTCCTGTCCGGCAGAAATCGACATACACAGTGTGGGGCGCCAATCACAACTTCTATAATACCGAATGGCAAATCAGCGATGCGCCGGGCTGTTTCGCCAACAGAAGATTGTTCGATCACCTGATTGGCTCCGCCGAGGAACGAACTACGGCCATCGCCAGTGCTGTGGCTTTTTTTGTTGCCAATGTAGGTGCGAACAAGTTGCCGAACTACAACCAAAATTTTAACCCGCAGTTCGAGTTGCCAGCATCAGTCCTTAATGTTACGCGAGTTGATCGTGGCTATACGGACTCGCCGGATGCGTCCCTCACAACAATCTTCGACGACTTTACCGGTGCGACTGGGTTCAATAGCCACGGTTCTGCTAACTCGTCCAGCAATGTTTTTGTTGTGCATGGCCACGTGGCGAACCATGATCCAATCCAGCAGTTTGCGGCGCTCGCTTCGTGGAATGGACCAGGCGCTAACACTTTCTTCCAGAGTAACTGGACCAATCCCGGCTCCGGTTCTGATGCCAGTTCCTATGCGACGCTCGATTTTCGCGTTTCGCGGCAATGCGCTGATCCAACTGATCTGCTTTGCAATAAGCAGTCTAACTGGTTCAACTTTGAAACAAACTTCTCTGTCAGACTCGTAGCTGCCAATGGAACGCTTTCCAATCCCGTACAGCTGCGCGATTACATCTCGCTCACCGGACCTGTGGGAAGTCTGGTTTTTGGGTTCGGCAGTGCGGGCCATCCTATTCTCCAGACCGTGCGGATTCCGCTCAGCGCATTCAACAATGCAGGGATTGTCAGTAACCTACGCGGTGTTCGCTTCACGTTTGACGACACGCGGCGAGACGAGATTTACCTCGCCAACATTCAACTCTCAAGAGTCAGCGGCTTGTCAGCTCCGACAGTCGTGCTTCCCTCAATATTGCCAGGCGCAGATACGTTAACCGATACGGGTTTAGACAGCACCAATGACAATAACCACATCAGATCGATGCGCGCTGTCCAGTCGACAACGCTGGGGAGCGTCGTTGAGATTGAGTTAAACAGCAATCGCGAGTTTCTGCCTCAGGGCGAGATGCTTGTGCTCCGCGTAGGCTCGCAAGATTTTAGTTTGAGCAAATATCCGACGACTGGCGAAACCAATTCGGTTGTTTTCACGCTGACTGCTGCAGAGTTTGCCCGGCTTACGCAGGGTGACCCGATGAATGTGCAATACGGTACCGGTCCGACTTACAAGGGCTGGAACTTCGGTAGGATTGATAAGAACATGCTCGGCCGCTAATGGAGAGAAGGAGGTTGTGCTGATATGTCATAGCCCAGCCAATGGGTTAGATTCCATTTCTCAAGTGTAAGAAAGTCGTTATTGGTTAATCTCAAAGAACTTACCTAGCGTGGAAACTACACCTCTGGTCGTCGCTGGTTCTCTTATCGTCGCTTGTGTGTTGGGGCGAACTCTCAATCGCTTCCTGCCACAGGATCAGTTGAGCCCGGAGACGAGGGACTCCATGAAACTGGCAGTTGGTTGGGTTGCCACCATGGCCGCATTGATTCTCGGACTGCTGGTGAATTCCGCGAAAACCAATTACGACACTCAACGGAACACCGTTATTCAATTGTCAGCAAAGATATCGACGTTAGACCGTGTGCTCTCGCTTTATGGTCCCGAAACCACTGACGTTCGCACCCAACTTCGCACGGGTACTGAGGGATTAGTCAGCAATCTGTGGCGCGAAAAGTCAGGCGTGAATGGAGATTTTGCTCCCGACACACAAGCCGGCACTGCAATCTATATGTCGATCCACAGTCTTTCTCCGCGCGACGACATCCAACGAACACTGAAAACACAGGCGATAACCCTGACTTCACAAATTGGAGAATTAAGGGCACTGCTGTACGCCCAATCTGTTGCTTACATTTCCCGGCCGTTGCTGGTTGTCCTTATCACTTGGCTCGTAGTTATCTTTCTGAGCTTCAGCGTACTTGCGCCACGCAACGCTATAGCAATGACAACTTTAATCGTTGCTGCCTTTTCAATTTCCGGAGCAATCTTCCTGATCATCGAGCTTGACCGGCCCTTTGGCGGACTCATCAGCATTTCGAATGAACCTTTGCTCCGTGCCATGAGCAACATGAGCAAATGAGTTCTTCACCCGTGAACTCAGAAGGCATTGTTATCTGTGCCAGCAAAGAAAAATGTGAGGAGCGCTCCATCCCACTTAAACGAGACCATCCACGAACTCAGGTCGCATAGGAGATCGAAACCTTAGCAATGTCTTTTGATCTTCCCCTTCAAACTCGAGCGAATCGTGCGCACCATCTGGAGTGTGTTTCAGCCAAACATGCTGAAGTCGCGTGATTGTGTGCCTGATGTGATCATCTGAAGATCTTCCCAGATGGATAACCAGCGACTCTGGTTCTTCATTCTCAAGAAACTGAAAAACAATTCGGTACTTTTCCACACCTTGGACTAACAACCGATGACTGCATAGGAAACTACAAGCGAATGAAAGCACTCGGCGTAGAGTTCCACGGCGAACCAAACGTTCAACCCTTATGGAACCTGTGAAATTCGAAGATCTGTCGGCAACAAGATCTATCTGAACCCAGGAGTCAGCGGCTTAGGAACTCCGGTGCGCAAAGCTTGTCATTGGTTCCTACGTTCGGCGCAATAATGGAACTTGTATGCATACTAATGGCGGTCTAACGTAGCTACGATCTTTAGCTCTGGTCGTATCGCAGTGCGAGCCAGAAATACGTCCACGAGTAGTAAACGACAAGGAGTACGTTATGAGTTCTAGTGCAATTAAGACGACCGCTGAAGCCCAGATCCGTGACCTAATTGAAAACTGGGCGACGGCTGTCCGTTCTCAGGACATTGATGGAATTCTGAAAAACCACTCTCCAGAAATCCTGTTCTTTGATGTTCCACCTCCCGTTCAAAGCAAAGGGATAGAAGCGTATCGTAAATCGTGGGATCTCTTCTTCCGTTGGTTTGGAGACTCGGGTGTATTCGACCTTAGCGAGTTGAATGTTACCGCGGACAACAATTTAGCTTTTTGCACTGGACTCATTCGTTGCGCTGGTCGAGATAGACGGGGAGAGCCAGAGGAGTTGACCGTACGTCTAACCGTTTGTTATGGCAAGATCGATGGCGAGTGGATGGTCACACATGAACACCACTCAGAACCAAGCAATGATTAGTCAATTTGCCAGGACTAAAGAAGCGCTATTTGAGACCTTGTAGTAATCCAGCTAAGCGCCGCGTCGCTCGCCAGATTTGTCTTGGGTTGTATCCGGTGTAACCGAGTCGCAGCGCGCCCCGCTTTCGAGGCTCGATGCTGTAAGCGGAAAGGGGGGTCACCTCAACTCCTCCGGCGAAAGCTGCACGGAATGCGGTCTGATCGTCAACGCCTTTGGGAAGCCAGCCAATAAGATGCATGCCAGCCTCGCTTGGACTTATCTCAAGGAGTCCCCTCAGTTCGCTAATTCCCGCCTTCAACAATGCCTGTTGTCGCTCAGCATACAGCGCACGCATCCTTCTTATGTGTCGAGCAAAGTGACCCTCGCTGATGAAATCAGCAAGAACCGCTTGTTCCAGAGTTGGTGATTGATGTCCAGCAAGACAGCGTGCACGGACGAAGGTGTCAAATAAATCCAAAGGCGCAATGATGTAGCCTATTCGAATCGAAGGGAACAATACCTTACTCAGCGTGCCTATATAGATGACACGCTGATCGGTATCCAAGCCTTGCAATGCCGCCAGAGGTCGACCAACGTAACGAAACTCGCTGTCGTAGTCGTCCTCAATGATCCACGCACCGCTCTTACTGGCGAGCTTCAGCAACGCGAGTCGCCGGTTCAAACTCAGGGTCATTCCAAGAGGGTATTGATGCGATGGAGTGACATAGATCAATCGCGGATCAGAACTACGTTCGATACCGCAAGAGATATTTAAACCCTCACTATCAACTGGAACCGGGACCAAACGTGCACCTGCGGCAGTCAGGGCCGCTCTGGCTCCTAAGAATCCTGGGTCTTCAATCCACGCGCTTTGGTTAGGTTCCAAGAGCGTGCGAGTGACGATTTCCAGCGCATGCAGTGAGCCCGAGGTGATGATTATTTGCTCGGGAGTACATTGAACACCTCGCGTAGTCGATAGGTAAGACGCGATAGCCTTCCTAAGCGGAGGGTACCCCGCCGAGTCACTGTAGGGAAGCATCTCTTGAGCAGAATTGGCCCACCGCCGCGCGAGTAATCTCCCCCAAATTTTGTAAGGAAAAGCGTCAAGTGCTGGTGTGCCGGTGCGAAAGGGTCGTGGTGGTCCATTGTAGTCGCCGACGCTTACCGGCAACACATTTACCGCTTTGCCCCATTTCGAGATCGGATGGCCATTTCCTTCCACACGTTCTCGACCGGTCCGTGCAGTTTTCACCCGCAAGAGATCATCAGGTAGTTGCGCTGAGACGTAGGTGCCATCTCCGACGCGTCTTTCAAGGTAACTCTCGGCATAGAGCTGTTCGAAGGCGTTCAATACCGTGTTGCGCGCCAGGTCAAGTTCGTTTGCCAGTTCGCGCGTCGACGGCAGTCGAGTACCGGGAGAAAGACGCCCCGACAGAATCGCCTCGCGTATTTGGTCATACAGCTGACGATAAAGCGCAGTGGAAGAGGATCGGTCCAACGCGATCGCCGCATTTGGTAAAGACGTGGCTATCTTGCTCATAACGCACCGTCATGGGTTGATCCAAATTGGCTCCTATGTGATGCCCGAAAATGGAACTTGTATGCATGCCATTCGTCGACATAATCGCCAAACCATTTGTTTGAAAATGGATGTGAGTGTCTTCCCGTTATCCCTGCGCGTTGCTGCTAGATCGCGTCATGGAAAACGTCACGGGAAGTGTTTCGTAGCTTCCGGTATTCCTCAGCGGCCGTCCAGCAGCAGAAGTAAAAATGACCAAAAGAGCAATCGGGAGGGTTGGCCCACTTTGCGTGGTACTGCTTATCTGGGCGTGCGCCGATGTGATGGCTCAGACGGGGTCAGCCCTATCCCGGGGAGGCGCCCAAAGAAGAGAAACTTGCTTACCCACTGGGATCTGTCTCGATTCGGCGGGACGATCGTTTAGTGTTGGCAACATGCCGTTGGCGATGGTGAATTCACCCGAGGGGGATCGCCTTGTCCTTTCACTCAATGGTTGGCGACAGCAAGGGATACAAGTGATCGATCGTGAGACTGGTAGAGTCC
>JBKPAL010000303.1:0-3620 GCA_046726395.1 Acidobacteriota bacterium | reverse complement strand
CGTGACGGGAGTGGCGACGTTGCCCGAGGGGGTAGAGATGGTGATGCCCGGAGACAACGTGGCGATGTCGGTGGAACTGATCACGCCGATCGCGATGGAGAAAGGGCTGCGGTTTGCGATTCGCGAAGGCGGACGAACCGTTGGTGCCGGCACGATCAGCGAAGTAGTGGAATAGAAGAACGGCGGTTTCCGATTGCCGATTGCCAATTGGAAATTAGCTTGCAATGTTGGACGAGTTGCAATCGGCTATTTGGAAATCGGAAATAGATAGATTATGCCACGCGACAACATCGTGCTTCAGTGTAACGAGTGCAAAAGCCGCAACTACGTAACGACTAAGAACAAGAAGACCACGCCAGACCGGCTTGAGTTTAGTAAGTTTTGTCGCCGTTGCCGCAAACACACTGATCATAAAGAAACCAAATGACATTTTTGATTGCCAAATGCCGATTGCCGATTTGAAGTGGTCATACGGCATCAATCGGCATCTAAAATTGGCAATCGAAGATGTCTGGAGGGGTATAGTGTCAACGGCTAGCACGTCGGTCTCCAAAACCGAAAGTCCGGGTTCGAATCCTGGTACCCCTGCCAGCGAATCTTAAAAGGAAAAGAGTGTCACACAAGGTCAACAAGAGCATGGCTGACACAGATAATCCAGAGGCGCTTCCGCCGCGAGTAGCTCGCTTCGGTGAAGGTTCGGAGCGAAAGGCCGCGCGCGGCGAACGCGGATCGAGCGGCACAGGAGTAGGACCATTTGGAAGGCTGGCGCAGTTCCTTCGTGACGTTCGAGCAGAGTTAAAACGGGTATCGTGGCCGACGTTAAATGAGGTTAAGAACACGACAATCATTACGCTTATCGCTGTCATCTTCTTCGCGGTTTATCTGTTTCTCGTTGATCGAATTTGGGCTTTTTTGTTGACGGAGTTAGGCAATCTGCTTACGAAACTTACCGGTGGTTAGCAGTCAAGGAAACATGATGCAGCAGTGGTTCATTCTTCATACGTATTCAGGACATGAGAAGAAGGTTCGCGATAGCCTGAAAGCTCGCGTGCGAGACACTGATCTGCAAAGCGAGATAACGGAAGTGCTGGTTCCTACTGAGACCGTGGTTGAGATGCGCGGCAACAAGCGAATTGAGTCTTCGCGTATGTTCTATCCGGGTTATGTGTTGGTGCAGATCGAATGCGACGAGCGGGGACATATTCCGGATAATGTTTTCCATTTGATTAAGTCAACGCCCAAGGTGACTGGGTTCGTAGGTGGACACAATCCAACGCCTCTTACTCCGCAGGAAGTCGATCAGATTGTTCACAACGTCACCGAAGCTGCGGAGAAACCGAAGCCTAAGTTTTCTTATTCAGCTGGCGAGACTGTCCGTATCAAGTCCGGTCCGTTCCAGAGCTTTACAGGTAAGGTTGAAGAAGTTAACGAAGATAAGTCGACGTTGAAGGTCACCGTCACAATCTTCGGTCGCTCTACACCGGTGGAACTGAACTTTCTCGACGTAGAGAAGGTAACGTTTGCAGAGGAAGAGTAGTCGAAAACTATCGAAATCAGTCGTTGGCATTTAGGAATTTAGGAATTTAGGAATTTAAAGCATGGCGAAGAAAATAACTGGCTATATCAAGCTTCAGGTTCCCGCAGGAAAAGCTAATCCTGCGCCTCCGATCGGACCGGCATTGGGTCAGCATGGCGTAAACATCATGGAGTTCTGTAAGGCATTCAACTCCAAGACATCGCAGATGGATCCGGACCTGAAGATTCCCGTCGTGATCACTGTTTACGCTGATCGCTCGTTTACTTTCGAAACTAAAACTCCGCCAGCCGCCGATTTGTTGAAGAAGGCCGCGGGCATTCCTAAAGGCTCAGGCAAGCCAAACAAGGAGAAGGTCGGCACTATTTCTCGTGCGAAAGTTGAAGAGATCGCGAAAACAAAGTTGCAGGACTTGAACACGACTGATTTGAAAGCCGCGATAAGAACGATCGAAGGTACGGCGCGGCAAATGGGTCTTACGGTTGAGTAGGTGCAGACGGCACCGCGGCAACCTTTAAGAGGGAGAAGTCGTCTACGCTTCGTTTGCACCTCGGAGTCCAAAATGAAAAAGCACGGAAAGAAATATCGCGCTGCGGTCGAGAAGATCGAGCTGGGGCGCAAATACAATCTTGAGGAAGCCGTAACTAAGCTCAAGGAAATCGCCTTTGCAAAGTTCGATGAAACTGTCGAGTTGACGATGTGGTTAGGGGTTGATCCGCGCAAAGCCGATCAGTTGGTTCGCGGGACAATAGTCCTCCCGCATGGCTTAGGAAAATCCAAGAAGGTTCTGGTAATCGCCCAGGGCGACAAAATTAAAGAAGCTGAAGAGGCGGGTGCGGACTATGTCGGCGGCGAAGACATGGTTGCAAAGATAAAGGACGGCTGGCTCGATTTCGAAGCTGTGATTGCCACGCCCGACATGATGAGATTGGTGGGCGGACTCGGAAAGGTTCTGGGACCACGCGGTTTGATGCCGAACCCAAAAACCGGAACGGTTACTTTCGACGTGACGACAGCTGTTCGCGAGACAAAAGCGGGTAAGGTCGAATATAGGGTTGATAAGACTGGCGTGATTCACGTGGCGGTAGGAAAGGTTTCATTCGAGGCTGACAAGATTCGCGATAACGCTAGAGCATTATTGGAAGCAGTCGTGAAAGCAAAGCCATCAACGGCTAAAGGCAAGTACGTAAAGAAGGTGAACCTGGCATCAACGATGAGCCCCGGAGTCCTCCTGGATGAAGGCGCCTACGCCAAGTAGAGATGAGGAGCAGCCATGAAAAATAAAGAACAGAAGCAGAAAGATTTGGAGTTCCTCATCGAAAGTTTCCAAAAGGCCAAGTCGGCAATGCTAGTTGGCTTTCAAGGAATGACGGTCGCGAAAGACCAGGAACTTCGCAATCAATTGCGCGAGGCCGGAGTTACGTACGCAGTGGTGAAGAACACGCTGGCGCGCAAAGCCGCTCAGGGAACCGTGCTCGAGCAGGCCAGTGACCAATTTAAAGGAGTAACTGCTGTTGCACTGAGCACCGCAGACCCCGTGGGACTCTCGAAGGCGATTTCGAAATTCTCGAAGGCCAACCCCGACGTTTTCACTTTTAAGACAGGTGTCGTAGAAGGTAAGGTTGTAGCGCTGCGTGATGTTGAAGCAATTGCGAGCCTTCCTTCGCGCGAAGAACTGATTTCAAAGGTAATGTTCTTGTTAAATTGTCAGGCACAGCGGTTAGTAACGGTTATTTCAGGGGTGCCGCGTAACCTGGCAGTAGTGATTAAGCAGATTGGTGAACAAAAGGGCAGCGAGGCTGCCCAGTAGATCTTTTTAGCTCTGGTCCAAGCGTGTAACCAGAGTCGATTTTGAAATAGCACAGGGCCGGACGCGGACAACGAGCGTGACGATAGTCAGGTCGTCTTTTACGCTTCGGACGTTAACGGAATTGGATGCAACTTTTTCTGAAGACGTCCCGTGGGTTCTCCTGCTGCACAACAACTAACAGTAGCATCCAAGAACCCTTTTTGGAGGAGGATAGATAGTAATCATGGCAGCAACTCGTGAAGACGTAATTGAATTTCTGAAGAATATGACGCTCCT
>JBKPAL010000302.1:0-5753 GCA_046726395.1 Acidobacteriota bacterium | reverse complement strand
CCTCCCAACTTGATGAACCTAAGAAATCGCCCGCTCTAATCGAATCAGCATTCAACTCTACCTTGGGTTTACATCGGGTGGTGTGAAAGTTCCGTGCAATTGTCGTGAACTTGTGCTTGAGGTAGGCGCGTAAACAGCGATATGGGCATGCTTAGGCTCGAAATCGAAGAGTTGGAATTCAAGCAGCTGCGGGTATGGGACCTGATGGTGGAGGATGATGGCTCTTACTTCTCGTGGTTTGCTACTTTGATCTGCTTGACTTCAAGCTGAGCTGACTCTTGCTTTGCTTCGGTTAGCACTGGGTTATCGAAATCCGCACTGGCCCAATCGGCAAGAAATGACTTATAGGCCTTAGCGCTCATTGCCGGATTCTTAGCTCTTGCGTGCGCTCGTGCCAAACCCAATCGTGCCACCGCGTAAAAAGGGGAGTAAGGTTCAGAACCTCTATGATCCACAAGTCGTTGAAATTCCTTAGCAGCTTCTATAGCGGAACCGAGCATCAGGTATGAATGGGCTCTCAGGTAAAGTGGTGCCAGTACCGCAGCGAAGCCTAGTTCGTAAGGAGCGACGACTTCAAGATGTTTAATCGCTTGAGCCGGTTGTTGGCGGGCGAGGGCTATGCCTGCCCGGACGATGGGAGCCAGGATCGAATTGATAATAGTGTGCTCGGGACAATTTTCTACGAGCTTCTCGACGATAGCTTCTGCTTCCGCGTCACATCCGTAAGCTGACAACGTGAGCGCGACACGCAAGCAGGGATCGTAGCTTGGATTGCGTGCCAAAACGCGGCGTGCTCCTTCAAGCGCCGCAGCAGCGTTACCATAAGCCATCTCCATCCAGGTCGCCGCCGCGAGGTAGTTGGTTGCCACGTCCGCAAGATTCCGCAGCTCTGCCATTTGTATGGTTTGCTCGTAGAGACGACGCGCTTCCTGAAGTTTGCCTAAGCACCCGGCAACTTGCGCACGCGCAGCGATGATCTCAAACTCCCGAGGTTTGTCTCGACTCCACTCGACGTGTTGCGATGCGGCGCTAGCATCTCCGGCGAGAACCGCTAACTGATACAACAGACGCCGAGTCGGCAACGTTTCAACGTTAAGCGCAACTGCCCGATCGGCCGTTCTCTTCGCGGCGTCAAAGTTACCAAGTCCACGGTAAGAATGCGCCAGGTTTGAATATGGGAAGCCGTGCGCTGGGTTCCTCCTTATCGCAACGTTTCCTTCCTCGACAGCGTTCTCAAATTGGCCGAGAACGTTGTGCATGAAGGCAAGACTGTTCGCGGGCTGAAACTCTTCAGGAAATGATCTCTTCCAAACTTCGAGGACGTCAGCCGCAGTAGCTTGGTTTCCTGTCACTTCGTAATGGTACTGGTATTTGATTGATAACCGATCGCGTTCTGCAACATGATCCACTTGTTCATACGCACGCCTCGCGTATTCCTTGGCTCGCTCTACCTCTCCCAAGTTGCTATAAATCCTTGAGAGGCTGACGTAGGCGGCGGCAAACTTCGGATCGAGTTCAATGGCCTTCAGGAAAAACGGAATGGCTTCTGCTGAATGGGCTAAGCGCATCAGAGCATTTGCCTGCGCTGTGAGTAGCCCAGCTTCGGCAGCCTGCGTGGCCATCATGTGGTAAGTCGCTGCCGAGCCTTCCATATCGCCAAGCGCATAGTAAGCATCTCCAATCTTCTCGAGCATCTGAACATCGATTTCTTTACGACGCTCTTCGATAATCTTCGGTAGCAATTCGCGCGCATGTTCAAGGGCTTGAATTGCCTCGCGATGCGCGTATCGACGTGTCGCATTATCGGCGGTGACAACAAGATAGCGAACAGCGTCTTCATACTCGCGACCTTCCTCAAAGTGTAGTGAGATCTCGGCCGCTGTTTCCGGTTCGGCCTCCGACCTCAGACGTTCCAGACCTTTGGCCAGCAGCCGGTGAAAGCTAACCCTTTGCGTTGGATTCAATCGTCGGTAAAGAACCTCACGATAAAGTGCGTGTCGAAACTCGTACTCGAATGTAAGTTCTCCGTTCGATAATTCTTTAAGACCAATTGCTTTCAGGAACTGCTCCCGCTCTGCCAGTGCAGAGCATTGCTCTTCAATTTCCGAAGGATTGCTTGCCATCATCGTTGCGATGGACCAGGCCGTAAAGTGTTCACCGGCAACACTCGCGCACTTCAAAAGTTGTCGCTCCGATGGACTAACGTGCTTCAGTTGTAATTCCAGCATCTGTCTCAGCGTTTCCGGAACTCCAGGATCAACTTGATCTAAAGTTGTGGTTAGTTTCCAACCGGCGTCACCTTGAGATAAGACGCCATCTTGCGCCAGATGATCCAGCATTGCCGTCATAAACAGTGGATTACCGTCGGAATGGCGGTGAATGATGGTCGGAAGTGTCGGAGGTAAGTCATCGCTGACAAACTTCGTAGATAGATATTCCGCTACGTCAGACTCGTAAAGAGGCTCGAGCGGAAGTTCATGGCTCAGACGATGTAGTAAGAGATCCTGTCTGAGACTCTTGAAAGGGCTGTCATAAAGAATCAAATCCGCCGGACGAAAGGTACCTACCAAGAATAGTTTTGCTGGTTCACGACGACGCGCAATGGCTGAGATGAGATCTACGGTCGAATGATCCGCCCAATGTAAGTCCTCGAGAATGATTACGAGGGGCGCAGTATTAGTCAGAACTTCTAGTGCTTCACACAGCTCACGCACCATACGCTCGCGTGTGGCACTTAAAGTTTCGTGCTGAAGAGCGGCGTGTTGTTTCGCTGGCACGAGCGATGGAAACTGAACTATCCAGGTCGGAGCAGATGTCGTTAGCAGCGTCACAACCTCCGAACCAATGGGTCCATGCGCGAGTCGACCAAGTGCTTCGAAGATTGGGTAATAAGCCTCTTTACCACCGAAGCCTTCAACCGATTGACCGCGTGTCACTCGCACGTCAGGGTTAGTTTCGGCACCTTGCTGGAATGTATCGACGAGGCAAGTTTTTCCTATTCCGGCTTCACCAGAAACGAATACCAATTGACGCTGCCCTCGTAATGCGCAGTTGAAATATTGGTTGAGGCTTGCGAGCGCAGAGTTGCGTCCCACCAATTTCCCGACAGTCAACGATGAGCTGAAATCAGTCGGCGGTTCGCCCTCTGTGACGCTCGCGATGAATTGATAACCCTTCTTTGGAAGCGTCTCAACGAACTGAGGTTTTTCTACCCGGTCGCCCAACACCCGGCGAACTTCAAGAATGTAACGTCGCAATACTTCTGGCTGAACGTAGGTATCAGGCCAGATCGCGTTTAGCAACTCTTCATGGGTTATGAGCCGGCCAGCGTTATTCACCAAATAGCGAAGAACCGCGAATGGTTTTGGCATCAGTGTTACACGTGTGGTTCCTCGCCAAAGGCACTGATTAACCTCATCTAGGCGGTATGGAGGGAACGACTTCATAGGCTTTCCATGAGCTGAGCAGCTTCAGCCCTGAAGCGTTTTTGATCGGCCAACGGTTATGATGGTTGCTCTGATTTTTACACCGCACACTCAATTTAACAAGAATTGAACGCGACTTTCACAACTTAAGAGGGATCGCAAGCGTACTTTCGAAGGACGATGCGACAAGCTTTCGTCTTAACACTCGGACATGAAACAGATTCCACCCGCCGCCAGTTCGTTGGTCTGATTGAAGAGGTCGACACTGGTCGCGAATTGCGATTCAGATCGACGGAGGAGCTACTCGAATTTCTAGCTCAGTGCTTCGAGGATGCAGTGCAACGCGAACGAACATCTAAGGAGACATCGGGCGAATGAATTACCGAAGAGACGTTCATGCTGGAACTGCGCGCTCAAAACTTGGGGGAGATTGTGGTCCTTTGCCTGCGAGGCCGAATAGTGATTGGCGACACAGACATACTGCGTCGCGTTATAACAGAACTACCCGGCGAGAGTGTGTTGGTGTTGGATTTACGACGGGTTAGTGAAATCGATGCGCACGGATTGGGTGTGTTACTGGAACTACGCGAACAACTTCAGTCGAAGGGAACTGAGTTGAGACTAATGAACGTGACTAATCTCGTAGGACAGGTGCTTGAGATTACAAAGTTGGATACGGTTTTTCAGCTCACGACTGAAGCCGAAACTGCGGCCAGGACCCGACCTCAACGAATAGAACCCGGCGAGCTCGTGCTTGGCACCGGTGATTGGGGCTTGCCGCCAACATCGGAGCGGCAGTAATGGGCGAACCAGTTTTGGCAGTCACTCGGGACCTCAAGAGCGAGGCACGACGCTCTTTGTTCACGCGCAACACAGAGGGGGCGATGGGTTAGACAAGGCGGTTGCGATTACGAGGAACTAACTGGTTGCAACAACAATTCTGCCGGAGTGATCCACTCACTCCGGCAGTTCTACTTATCGATCGATTTCTTGCGCAGCAATCAACTCTTTGCGAGAGGCGTAGAAAGAATCAACCGCGCCACTTCCTCAGGCCCATCCATCTGCACAAAATGGCGTGCGCCAGGTAAGAGAAATAAATCGGACGTGGAAAACAGCTCGTCGAATTTCTGAGCAACGCCTTTATTCCAGTCTTCATAGCCAACGGCGGACGGTAGCTTTGTATTCAGAATACTCAGCCTGGAAATTGCGTGCGAGGAATTGTTCCTCCCGCGGGATGACTATGATCGAGATGAAGCTGGCAAACGCTGCCAGAGTTACGAGCAGCCACAGGTTGTTCAACGATACTGCCAATCCGAGGAGGAACAAGACAAAAGCCAGATAGATGGGATTGCGGCTGAATCCGTAAGGACCCGTGCGGACAATCGTGGTGGTGCGTTCGTTTCCGCGCACGGAAGTCCCACTCGCTCGAAATTCCCTTACCGAGAGGACGAAGAGGAGCACCGCCGCGATAAGGATAACAGGGCCCCCTAACACCAGAGCCGTTGGGATAAAGGAGAGGGGCCAAATCGAGTTCAGTACGACTCCCAGAGTGATAGCAGCCAGAAGCACAAGAGGAGGCCTGAGCAAACCGGGTAACGCAACGTCCCTGGAAGTGGTGTCGGTTGACTTGGTAATTTCACCAGCGGGCTTCATGGTTAACTTTCTGTCGTAATCAGCCCCGCAACAAAACCAGGAAATCAGTGGGAAATGAGTTTTCCTGCGTCGCTAGAAAGGTACGAATCATTCTCAAAGTGATCGATATCTATTGCAGTTATCGCGCATCGATATACCGCTCACATTACTTGATACGCGTGTACGCAATGCGAAACGCCAACTGTTCTTTCCCTCCCGGAGGCGTGAAGTACAAATCGAAGACGTGACGATCGTTGCTTTCGATGCGGATCACGGTACGCTGCCCTACAGGCTTTCCCACCGTCTGCTCGCTGACTAGGCCCTGATCGGCGAAGACGCCGGTCACCTCAATCGGCATCTGTTCGCCAGAGCCGGGCTTCCCAAGGTAGATCATCATCGGGACCCGCGGAGCGATTGTCACCCACTCATAGCGGCGGTCGATGTTGCTGTACCCGAGCCAGCCCCGGCGCCAGTACGGCTTTCCTTCGACAGTGCCTTCGGTCGTGTCCTCGATGTACTGTCCATCCGCGACCCAGACCCGGGTGGTGCGGATCTCACGGGAGACGATCGGCGGCAGGTCCGGACTGCGCCCCATGGTTCCGTAGATACTCAGTTCAGCGCGCCATGACCCGACGAGCGGTGCCAACGCGGCGTGGCCGGCACCTGGAATCCCCCTCTGCACCCACGGTGGGACAG
>JBKPAL010000301.1:0-19396 GCA_046726395.1 Acidobacteriota bacterium | reverse complement strand
GCTAGCGTCGCTTCATTTTCAGCCGTCTCAAATCGAGATGCCCGTCGCTCTAACCCAAACTCCAGATGCAGCGCTTGAACGGCATCGCGCATGATGCCCGCTTCCACCACAAACGAAAGGTTGAATTCCGAAGAGCCCTGGGCAATGGCGATAATGTTTATACCGCGGCGGCCCAGGGCGCTGAACGTTCGCCCGGCAATGCCTGGCATGCCCCGCATTCTCTCGCCAACGACGGCAATGATGGCGATCTCAGAATTGACTGTAATGTGCTCCACGTCGCTGTGGGCCAGATCATGAGCAAAAGCCTCACGCAGTCTCTCCACAGTGCTCGCGGCGTCGGCCGAGTTAACGATGAAGCAGATATCGTTTTCCGATGAAGACTGCGAGATTAGCAGCACGTTAGCCTGAGCGTTGGCAACCGCGGTAAAGGTTTTGCCGGCCACACCAGGCAAGCCGACAATGCCCCGGCCTCCAACTGTGACCAAAGTCACATCAGTAATCGCGGTGATTGCCTTCACTCCGCGGGCCGTCGGATGGCCGGTAGCAGTGATCTTCGTGCCCGATCGCTCCGGTGCAAAGCTGTTGCGAATCCACACCGGAATGCCCGCTTCGGAAACTGGCTTCAGGGTTTTCGGATGCAAAACTTTGGCGCCGAAGTAAGCCAGCTCAGCCGCTTCATTGTATGAGATCTCACGGAGCGTGCGTGCCTCAGGCACAAGACGCGGATCGGCTGTTAACACTCCATCAACATCGGTCCAGATGATCACTTCAGTGGCGTCCAGCGCGGCCGCGAGAACCGTCGCAGAATAATCCGAACCACCACGACCCAACGTCGTGAGCATGCCAGCTGAGGTGGCTCCAATAAAACCTGTCACCACCGGCACAGATTGCGCGTCTACGATCGGCAGTAGCCTCGCCGCGGCGCGTGCTCGCGTTTGGTCCATGAGAGGAGCCGCTCGACCTGAAGCGTTATCAGTGACAATAAGTTCCGTCGCTTCAATCGCCACGCTCCTCAACCCTAACTCTTCAAGAGCGCCCGCGAGTAATGGAGCTGAAAGGCGTTCACCTCCACTCGAAATACCATCGAGCGTTCGCGGAGTCAGTTCGCGCAGCAGAGCCGTTCCCAGGCATAGGCTGGTGATGTCTTCGATGACACCGTCGATATCGTTCGCAAGTTGCTCACGTTTGTTGTCGTTGCTAACCAAGATGTTGATCGCATTGTGATGTTGTTCGCGCAGGCTGGTCGCGAGTTCACTCGCTACCTGGGTGTTGCCTTTGGCGGAGGCGTGCGCAGCTTCTATAAGCTGATCGGTGACGCCGCCCATCGCCGACACAACTACAATCAACGCACCTTCGCTCGCCGCACCAGCAACGATCTCTGCCGCTCGGCGGATGCAGGCGGCATCGCCTATCGACGTGCCGCCAAACTTCATTACGCGGATTTCTTGGTTCATGACTTGACCGCTCTTTGGCCCAGCGTCACTTCCTCTTGTTCATGATCAATAGGAACTATCGCATCTACACCGAGTTTGAACTCCACCGAATCAACGAGCGCTCGCCAGCTAGCTTCCACAATATTTGCCGATACTCCCACCGTGCCCCATTGCGCGCGACCGTCACTGGAGCAGATCAGCACGCGCACCAGGCTCGCTGTCCCCGACAAATTACTGGTGATTACGCGCACCTTGTAATCAATCAAATGCATTTGAGAAAGGGACGGATAGAATTTTTGCAGCGCTCGGCGCAGAGCGTTGTCCAGCGCATTCACCGGACCATTACCGCTTGCGGCCGTATGTTCAATGCGGTCGCCAACTTTTACTTTAACCGTGGCTTCGCTCATGGGCATCAACGCGCCACGATGTTCATCAATGACGCGAAAACCGAGTAACTCAAAATATGGGCGATATGCGCCGCGGAGTTTCTTGACCAGCAACTCGAAACTGGCCTCCGCCGCTTCAAACTCGTAGCCATCATGCTCCAGGCGCTTCAACTCATCCAGCACTCTCTGCTCGTCGACTAGTTCAACTCCCAACTCCCTCGCCTTGGCCAGAAGATTGGCCCGACCGGCAAGATCCGAAACCAACACACGACGACGGTTACCGACGGTCTCCGGATCGATATGCTCATACGTTGCGGGATTACGCTCTACTGCTGAGACGTGAACACCGCCTTTGTGTGCAAAGGCGCTATCACCTACGAACGCGGCTCGTGAATCAAGCGATAGGTTGGCAATTTCACTGACGAAGCGCGCGGTTTCGCGCAGCTTCTTTAATTGACCAGGCGCTAAGACAGCCCGGTCTAATTTCAACTCCAAATTGGGAATTACTGCGCAGAGATTTGCATTGCCGCAACGCTCTCCATAACCGTTAATCGTTCCCTGCACATGAACAGCGCCTGCTGCAACCGCAGCAAGAGTGTTGGCGACAGCTAGTTCGCCGTCATTGTGACAATGAATCCCCAGGGGGAGATCGATCTGGCTCTTAACTTCGCACACTACTTTGGCGACGGTCTCGGGCAAGCTTCCGCCATTCGTGTCACAGAGCACTATGCAGTTTGGTCGAGCGGCGGCCGCGGCACGGAGTGTGGCCAGCGCATAGGTTGGATCACTTTTGTAGCCATCAAAAAAGTGCTCGGCATCGTAAATCAGAAACGGCACGCGGGCCGCCAGGTAACGCACGCTGTCTTCGATGATCTCCAGGTTATCCTCTGACCTGAGTCTCAAAGCGTCGGTAACATGCAGCAACCACGATTTGCCAAAGATCGTCACGACCGGCGTCTCGGCCCTGAGAAGCGATTGAATGCTCGGGTCATTGTCGCACCTGAGCGCATGTCGACGTGTGGCACCAAATGCCGAGATGCGGGAGCGGGACAGCTTGAGCTTGCGGGCCACTTCGAAGAAAGCCATGTCGCGAGGGTTCGAACCCGGCCATCCTCCTTCAATGAAATCCACGCCGAGTCCATCGAGTTGTTCGGCAACGCGACACTTGTCCTCGACGGAAAAGTTAACGCCCTCGCCCTGCGAGCCATCACGAAGAGTAGTGTCGTAGATTTCGATTCGTTCGTTCATCGTGTCAACCATCAGTGACAGCACCAAGACTGCTACTCGACACCAGCCGCGCGTACTTCGCTAGCACTCCCTTAAGATAACGCGGCGCGGGTGGACGCCAGGCCGCGCGGCGATTTGCCAAAACTTCATCGGAGATATTCAGTTGCAACAGACGCTCGTCGGCGTCGATGGTGATCGAATCGCCTTCCTCAACCAGCGCGATCGTTCCACCTACCGCAGCTTCCGGAGCGACGTGGCCTACAACCATTCCGTAAGTGCCACCAGAAAAACGTCCATCAGTAATCAACGCTACGGAATCGCCCAAACCGGCGCCGATGATCGCGGAAGTTGGCGCCAGCATCTCGCGCATTCCCGGGCCACCTTTCGGGCCTTCATAACGAATTACGATCACATCGCCCGGCTTTATACGACCCGAAACGATGGCCGCCTGGCATCCTTCTTCCGAATCGAAGACGCGCGCCGGGCCGGTAATCCGAGAATGTTTCACGCCGCTGGTCTTCGCCACGGCCCCTTCCGTTGCGAGATTACCTTTCAAGATCGCCAGGTGTCCTCGTGGATAGAGAGGGTTGGACCACGGCCGGATCACATTCTGATCAGCACGCGGCTCATCAGGCACATCTTTAAGTACCTCAGCAATCGATTGGCCGGTAATTGAGATCGCGTCGCCATGGAGCAGATTCTGGGCCAACAACATCTTCATCACTTGTGGAATACCCCCGGCGTGATGCAAATCGGTCGCGACATAACGCCCGGAAGGCTTCAAGTCACAGAGAACCGGGATCCGCGCGCGAATCTCTTCAAAATCGTCTAGAACCAGTGGAACACGTGCAGCGTGCGCAATGGCCAAAAGATGCAGCACCGCATTGGTCGAGCCTCCAACCGCGAAGACGAGCGCAATTGCATTTTCAAACGCCTTTCTCGTGAGCAGGTCGCGGGGAAGAATCTGCCTCTTGATCGCTTCTACCAGAACTTCGCCCGAACGCTTCGCATTCTCGAGTTTCTCGGCATCCTCAGCGGCCATCGTTGAAGAAAATGGAAGGCTGAGGCCCATCGCTTCAATAGCGGATGACATCGTGTTCGCGGTGAACATGCCGCCACACGAACCAGCTCCCGGGCAGGCCCGGCGCTCAACTTCCAGCAGTTCGCTCTTTCCAATGCGACGAGCGCCAAATTGCGCGAAGGCTTCAAACGCGCTGACCACGGTTAAGTCCTCGCCCTTGTAATGGCCAGGCTTGATTGTCCCGCCGTAAACAAAGATCGATGGAATATTCATTCGCGCTATAGCGATCATCGCTCCCGGCATGTTCTTATCGCAGCCGCCGATCGCCACCAGACCATCAACACTTTGCGCCTGACACACCGTCTCGATGGAGTCCGCAATGACCTCGCGCGAGACCAGACTGTATTTCATTCCTTCGGTCCCCATCGAAATCCCATCGCTCACTGTGATCGTACCGAAGGTCTGGGGCATCGCCCCGGCTTCCCTCAGCGATGAGACGGCACCGTTGGTCAGGTCGTTCAGGCCCACGTTGCACGGAGTGATGGTGCTATAGCCATTGGCTACACCGACTATGGGCTTTTCAAAGTCGCCGTCGCCAAAGCCAACGGCGCGCAGCATGGCTCGGTTCGGCGTGCGCTCATCGCCGGCGGTGATGATTCTGCTTCGGCGGTTATCGGTCATCTTTTTTCTACTTCTCTGTGGTCCTCTGTGTCTCCGTGTCTCAGTGGTTTTCCTTTGATGTCGAGGCAATCAATGCATAAGAAAGCCACGGAGACACGGAGACACAGAGGACCACAGAGAGGCAGTTAGTCGCCTTTCTTCCCCAACGCGGTCGCGCGCTGAAACGCCGCGAAAACCGCCTTCGACAACACCGTGCGTAAACTTCCCTTCTCCATCTGGTAGATCGCTTCCGCCGAAGTGCCACCGGGTGAAGTGACCATGTTGCGCAGCTCCGCAGGATGCTTGTGCGATTCGCGCGCGAAGAGCACGCTCCCCAGCATCGTTTGCACAACTAGTTCTTGCGCTATGTGTCGCGAGAAGCCAAGGTGCACTCCAGCATCGGTCAGTGCCTCCATCACAAGAAACGTGTAAGTCGGACCGGTAGCCGAGAGGGCCGTAGCCATATCAATCATTCGTTCCTGTTCGACATGCAGCTCGCGGCCCAGCGCGCCGAAGATTGCCTGCATCTGTTCTCGCTGTGTTTCCGTAACCTCAGGCGTGGCCATCCACACCGTCATTCCTTCGCCGATTTGCGCCGGCGTGTTCGGCATCGCCCTCACGATTGCCCCGTGCTTTAGATCGTTTGCCAGCGTTTCTATCCGCGCGCCCGCAACGATTGAAATCACCAGCTGGTCAGGTTGGATGGCATCCTTTAACTCTTTGAGGATCAAACCAAGACGTTGTGGCTTAACTGTGAGAACGATAATCGACGAAGTTTTCGCACCAGCTGTCCGGTTGGCAACGACGGCTTCCTCGTTTTTTTCGACTACCCGAATGCCATGCTTCGTCTGCAATTCTTCGCGTCGCTCCTGCCGCGGATGACTGCCGACAATTCGTTCTGGTTTGACAAGATTGTTGTCTAAGAGTCCGGCAATGATCGCTTCGGCCATCACACCGCAGCCGATAAAGGCCAATTGAACATCTTTCAAAACATCAGTCTTGTTCACGGAATTAGCCGCTCCATTGCCCGATAAGCCATTGACGATTGTCGGTTGACTGGTACTTGGTCACACCGATTACTCTAATCGTCAATCTACAATCATCAATCGTCAATGGCTATCGGGCACCAACCGGTTGGGCCGCAACCACGTAAAGCCAATCTCTGTATCGATCATCGCGTCCTGACGTGGCATCGAAAAATACGCGTTGGATCTCTGTGGTGACTGGTCCTCGTGTCCCGCTACCGATAATCATTTCATCCACTGCTCGGATTGGCGTAACTTCAGCGGCGGTTCCCGTCAAGAACGCTTCATCGGCGCCGAGCAAGTCTGCTAACTCCAATGTCTTTATCTCGATGTGGTAACCAAGATCTTGCGCGATGCGCATCACGGCATCGCGCGTGATGCCAAGCAGAATAGAGTGGCTGTCGTCGTTGGTTAACAGTTTACCGTCATGCACGATGAAAAGGTTCTCGCCGGAACCTTCTGCTAAATGACCGTCCGCATCGAGCAACAGCGCCTCGGCGAAGCCCCGACTAAGAGCATCACGAACCGCCAAGATCGAGTTGATATATTGCCCGCAGGCTTTTGCTGTCGTAGGCATCATGCACGATTGAAACTTGCGCCACGGTGACACCGTTACTGACACGCCATGGTCAAGACCCTCAACGCCAAGGTACGCAGACCACGGCCACGCGAGAATCACAACCTGCACTGGACAGTTGCCCGGATGAAGGCTGAGACTACCGCTGCCAAAGTAGCAAATGGGACGAACGTAACAACTGCTGAAACCGTTGCGCTGAATGACCTCGCAAGTGGCGGCGATCAAATCATCGCGGCTGTACGGAATGACGATTCCGTACACTTCGGCAGACGCGTAGAGCCGGTCCAAGTGCGACTCCAAACGAAAGACTGCCGGGCCATCTGCGGTCTCGTAGCAGCGCATGCCTTCAAACACGCCGCTGCCGTAATGGAGCGCGTGTGCCGAGACATGTGTGGTTGCATTGGCCCAGGGAATTACCCGACCATCCATCCAGACCCACTTTGTTTGATCAAATGTCACTTTCAACTCCACGACTCTGCGGCTTAGCCGCATCATCCCTAGCGGAAAGCTTCCGGCTTTCCGCTACCTTATTTGTGGCATAGCAGGCTCAGCCTCGCAGTGAATTTCTAGTGGTGTTACGGAAGCGCCGAGCCCGCGTTGCGCACGGCTTACACGGCCCAGAGCGACTGATCCGGATCATAGTGAAGCGATTGGTCCGTTCCACTTAACCAGTCGACTCGCGCAGGAGCACAAATATCTAAAGCCACAGTATCTGTGAGGGCCTCTGAAGAATGCTCTTCTCGCGGCGGGATGCGCAGCATTTGATTCGCCTCGAGCGTCACATCGCCACTCGGCAGGTGAAAGCGCCAACTGCCTTTAAGCACGAGAATCATTTCTTCATTCTCGTGACTATGAGCTTGAGTGATGGCGCCCTGCTTGACCTCTATCCTGGCTATCGTAACGCTTTCTCCGACGGCCACCTTTCTTCGGTAAAGCTCCGTGATCTCTTCCGCTTTCATTCGATCCCAATCGATTAAACCCATTTTGGACCTTCCTTAGTTCTTTGCTTTATCTACCAATCGCCCGGCACTTAGCCAGGGCATCATCTCCCGCAGTTGTGCGCCAACGCGTTCGATCTGGTGCTCTTTAGCTTGCCGCTCCAATTCCTGAAAACGTTTGCGGCCGTTCCGGCTCTCTTTCACCCACTCGCGAGCGAACGCCCCCGACTGGACTTCAGCCAACAACTCTTTCATGCGTCTCTTAGTCTCATCGTTAACGACATTTGGACCACGCGTCATGTCGCCATACTGGGCCGTGTTTGAGATTGAGTAGCGCATCTCTGAAATACCGCCCTCATACATCAAGTCGACGATCAGCTTCATTTCATGCAGACATTCGAAGTAAGCCATCTCGGGCGCGTAGCCCGCTTCGACGAGAGTTTCAAAACCTGCCTTAATTAGCGACGTCAAGCCGCCGCAAAGCACCGCCTGCTCGCCAAAGAGATCGGTCTCAGTCTCTTCGCGAAAGTTGGTTTCGATAATCCCGGCGCGACCACCACCAATTGCCGAGGCGTAGGCCAGCCCCACTTGTTTGGTGTCACCAGTCGAATCCTGATGGATGGCGAGCAAGCAGGGCACGCCGGCGCCGCGCAGATACTCGTGGCGCACCAGATGACCCGGCCCTTTGGGCGCAACCATAAAAACGTTCACATCAGAAGGCGGCTTGATAAGGTCATAGTGAATTGAGAACCCATGCGAGAAGGCCAGATACTTTCCTGGCGTCATTGACTCTGCGATATCGCGCGCGTAGACGTCAGCTGCGAGTTCATCAGGCACGAGCATCATCACGATGTCGGCCTCCGCCGCTGCTTCGGGCACGGGACGAACGCGTAGCCCAGACTGTTCCGCCTTGGCGCGCGAAGGACTATCAGATCTCAAGCCGACGGTAACGCTGCAGCCCGATTCGCGTAGGTTGTTGGATTGCGCAAACCCCTGGCTGCCGTAACCGATTACGGCGATCTGTTTGGCGCCAAGCGCGGATAGGTTTGCATCTTGATCATAAAAAACCTTCATCGCGTTATTTCCTCTCAAATATGATTGCCTTCGGACCCTAAGTTTGGTTTGTCGACGGCTTGTTTCCAGTCACTCTCGTGTCATGAGGTCATCCGCCTTGCGGTAGCGGGTTGGGCCGTCCGCAATAGTCGGCTCTCGCGTTCCTAAGGACCCACTGCTACCGCGAGGTGGTACTGACTTCACGTCACACCGCATACGCTTCATCCTCCTCGGCCTCATTGTTTTCCACGTTGACCGCCGATAGACGCCCAATCGCTATCGAGCCCGTGCGAGTGAAATCGCGTATGCCGAGTGGTCGCAGCAGCTCGATAAACGCCTCAACCTTCTCCTTATTGCCTGAAGCCTCAATGATCATTCTGGTATGCGAAATGTCGACCACCTTGGCACGAAAAACACCGACCAAACTCAATACCTCCTGGCGTCTTTCACCCGCCGCCGCTTCGACATCAATCAGGGCCATCTCGCGTTCGATGTGCGGCTGCATCGTGACGTCCTGCACTTCGCGGACACGAGCCAGGCGCGAGCATTGCTTAACAATTTGATCGATGGTGCGATCATCCCCACGAGTTACTACGGTCACGCGCGACCAGTAAGGGTCGGGTGTCTGGCCCACTGAAACGGTTTCAATATTGAAACCGCGCGCACTAAACAGGCCGACGATGCGCGAAAGCTCGCCAGGCTGGTCGGCAACGAGAATGGAAAGTGTGTGACGCATAAAATGATTTCGGATTTCGGATTTCGGATTTCGAATTTGAGATTTGGGATTTCCGTTTTGGAATCGAGAAGCCGAAGTTAACCGAGTCTGATTTCGCTCCTTTTCAAATCCGCAATCCGCAATTCGAAATCCGCAATGCTTCACTCGTGCACGATCATGTCGCGCGAGTTGGCGCCGGCGGGCACAATTGGAAATACGTTCTCCTCTTTTGACACCACGATATCCATCACACTTACGCCCTGGTGCGACAAACCGGCAGCGAGCACATCTGACAGCTCGTCCGGGGTTGTCGCTCGTACTCCAAAGGCACCGTAAGCTTGAGCGAGTTTGACGAAGTCGGGAGACACCGAGAGATCCACTTCCGAATAGGTCCGGTCGTAAAACATCTCCTGCCACTGACGAACCATTCCTAGATAACCGTTGTTCATGATCAGAATCTTGACTGGCAAGTCGTATTGGATCGCCATCGCCAACTCCTGATTGGTCATCTGAAAACCACCGTCTCCAACCACAGCGACGACCAGCTGATCCGGCATCGCGAGCTGGGCGCCGATCGCCGCGGGCACGCCAAATCCCATCGCTCCCAGACCACCGCTAGTAATCCACTGGCGCGACCTGCTGAAGGGATAGAACTGTGCGGCCCACATTTGATGCTGTCCCACGTCAGTAACGATTAGCGCCTCGCCGTTCGTAAGGCGGTGGAGTTCACGGATCACCACCTGTGGTTTGATCTGTTCTCTCGATCCAGAGAAGCGCAAGGGTTGTTCGTGCTGCCATCCACGCAAGCGCTGCCACCACACCTCGCGACGTGCAATCGCCTGCTCAATTTCTTGAGGCTCGAAAGAACTCAAATCAGCCCGCACCGCACAAAGCGCTTCGCGCGCGTCGGCAATTAGCGAAATATCTGGAGCGCGGTTCTTGCCAACGTTGGCTGGATCAATATCTATGTGAATCACACGTGCTTGAGGAGCGAAGGTGGCGAGCTTCCCCGTAACTCGGTCGTCGAAGCGGACGCCCACGGCAATAAGTAGATCACTTTCCGCAACGGCCATATTTGCCACGTAGGTGCCATGCATACCTAGCATTCCTAAACAAAGTCGGTGTCCCGACGGGAAACCGCCCAGCCCCATCAACGTGGGCGTCACCGGCAACTGCAGTTCTTCTGCCAGCTGGAGGAGTTCCTGCGCCGCGCCCGAATTAACGATGCCACCACCAACGTAAAGGACAGGACGGTCTGCCTCCACTATCGTCGTGGCAAGCTGATGGACCACTTCGAGTCTGGGCGATGTCCGTCGTTCGAAGTACGGGAAACTGATGTTTTTTAGTCTCGAATATGGAGCTCGAGCTGCAGAGACGTCCTTGGGGATGTCGATCACGATTGGCCCAGGCCTTCCTGAACGGGCCAAATGAAAGGCTTCATGAACTACAGGCGCCAGATCTCGCACATCGCGCACAAGGTAATTATGTTTGACGCAGGAACGTGTGATGCCCACTGTGTCGACTTCCTGAAACGCGTCGGTGCCAATCAAGGGTGTTGGCACCTGGCCGGTGATAACCACAATCGGAGTCGAGTCCATGTAGGCATTGGCAATGCCTGTCATTGCATTGGTCGCGCCTGGACCAGAGGTAACAAGCACTACGCCGACTCGACCGGAAGCACGAGCGTATCCTTCGGCCATATGCACAGCACCTTGCTCATGACGAACCAGGTAGTGGGTCAACCGATCCCGCGCGCGCCAGAGTTCATCGTAGATATGCAGCACCGCTCCGCCCGGATAGCCGAAGATTGAGTCGACGCCTTCGTGCACGAGCACATCGATCAGGATCTCAGCGCCGCGTGGATGCTGATCGACCGTTGGCGCAGTCGTAGAATGCGACGCGGTCGACTGGCGTGCATCAAGTGATTGTGTGAAGACGGTCATCGCAGCATCGTTTCTCCCATCAAATACTTGTCCACTCCACGTGCAGCTCGTCGTCCGTCGGCGATGGCCCATACGACCAATGATTGGCCTCTCGCCATATCCCCGGCCGCAAACACCTTCGCTACACTTGTTCTTTTCTCATCGTCAGTCGATACATTTCCCCGACCGTCGATCGCCACTCCGATCTGATCCAACAAGCCATTCGTCTCCGGTCCAGAGAAACCCAATGCCAACAGCACCATCTGCGCGGGCCACGTGCGCTCAGTGTTCGGAATTTCTCGCGGCTTGAGTCGTCCGTTATCACCATTGGTCCATTCGATCTGCACCGTCTCGACACCACTCACATGACCACTTGCATCCCCGATAAAACTCTTGCTCATCACACAGTAGGTGCGGGGATCCTGTCCGAAACGGGCGGCCGCCTCTTCCTGGCCATAGTCGAGCCGATAGACCCTGGGCCATTGCGGCCAAGGGTTGTTCGTCGCGCGTGCGTCCGGCGGTTTCGCCAAGATTTCAAACTGAACCAGGCTCTTGCAGCCATGACGCAGCGCTGTTCCCACACAGTCGGTTCCAGTATCCCCGCCGCCTATCACGATCACGTCTTTGTCTTTCGCCGAGAGATACCGACCATCCTGGTGATTGCTGTCGAGCAAACTCCTTGTGTTTCCCTCGAGAAACTCCATCGCGAAATGAATTCCGCTGAGCTCGCGGCCCGCAAGATTCAGATCTCGCGGTTGTGTAGCACCCCCGCAAAGCACTACAGCGTCAAACTCATTCATCAAGCGATCGGTCGAGAAGTCGTGACCAACATCCGTACCAGTGACGAAACGAACGCCCTCGGCAGTCATTAGATCTGTGCGACGTTTGACGACGGCCTTTTCCAACTTCATGTTGGGAATGCCGTACATCAACAGTCCACCGATTCGATCGGCCCGTTCGAAGACAGTCACAGCATGCCCGGCTCGATTCAGCTGTGCTGCCGACGCCAACCCGGCCGGACCAGAACCGATCACCGCTACTTGTTTTCCCGTGCGCATAGATGGAGGTTTAGGAACCACCCACCCAGCCTCAAAGCCTTTATCAATGATGGCCTGCTCGATGCTCTTGATCGTGACGGGGCTATCGTTGATTCCGAGCACACACGAGCCTTCGCAAGGCGCTGGACAAACGCGACCTGTGAACTCCGGAAAGTTGTTGGTTAGGTGCAGCCGATTCAATGCTTCACGCCAGTGACCGCGATAGACCAGGTCGTTCCACTCAGGAATGAGATTGTTGATGGGACATCCGGACGTTGCGCCATCGAACATCTTGCCCGTATGACAAAAAGGGACGCCGCAATCCATGCAGCGCGCCCCTTGCTCGCGCAGCCCGGCCTCTTGAGGATGCAGATGGAATTCACGCCAGTCGACGATGCGCTCGGCTGGCAAGCGGACGACTGGCAGCGACCGCGTGTATTCCATGAATCCTGTTGCTTTGCCCATAAGAGAATTTCGAATTGTGGATTTCGAATTTCGAATTTAGTCATCCGCGTTTATCCGCGGCTAATTCTTTTCAAAGCCTTTACGCTCCGGCGGTGCGCGCCAATGACGTGGAGTTCAATTCGAAAGCGGCCATCTCCGCCACCTCGTCAGTCATACCTCTCTCCTTCATCTGCTTCTGCGCTTCGAGTACACGACGATAATCGTGCGGAAAGACACGCACGAATTTCGGCAACAACTCTTCCCAACACAACAGCACCTCAGTTGCGCGAACACTGCCCGTATACTCCGCGTGCCGGAAAATCATGTTCTTAACCAGCTCTATCTCTTCGTTCTGAACCAGGCTGGTCAGTTCGACCATCTCTCGATTGCAGCGGATCGCAAACTGTCCGGTCTCGTCCAGAACATAGGCGATGCCACCCGACATGCCTGCACCAAAGTTGCGCCCCGTCTGGCCCAGCACCACCACGCGCCCGCCCGTCATGTACTCACAGCCGTGATCGCCCACTCCCTCGACCACCGCAGTGACGCCGCTGTTACGCACACAGAACCTCTCTCCGGCAATGCCGCAAATGTAGACCTCGCCGCTTGTCGCTCCGTAGCAGACCACATTGCCGATAATCACATTTTCGTAGGCGTTGAAAGTCGATTCGCGCGGGGGGTGGACGATGAGCTTGCCACCTGACAGACCCTTGCCTAAGTAGTCGTTTGCATCACCTTCCAGTTTGAGAGTCACGCCGCGCGGCACGAAAGCGCCAAAACTTTGTCCCGCGGAACCGACAAAGGTGAGTTGGATCGTATCTTCGGGTAAACCGTCGGCCCCGTAGCGGCGAGTCACATTACTTCCGAGCATGGTGCCAACCGCGCGATCCACGTTGCGGATGCGTAAAGTCGCGGACACTGAAGCCCCGTACTCAAGCGCCGGTGAACATACGTCAAGCAGAATCAGATGGTCGAGGGATCGCTCCAGTCCGTGTTCCTGCGCGGTCTGGTAATACCGGCCCACTGTTTCAGTCACGGCCGGTTGATGGAGGATGTTAGAAAAATCGAGACCGCGTGCCTTCCATTGTTCGAGCGCCGGCCGCATCTCAAGGCACTCGGTGTGGCCAATCATTTCGTTAAGACTGCGATAGCCGAGCTCCGCCATTAGCTCGCGTAGTTCCTGCGCGACGAAACGCATAAAGTTGACTACGTGTTCAGGGTCGCCGCGGAACTGTGCGCGAAGTTCCGGATCTTGCGTCGCGACACCCACCGGACAAGTATTCAAATGGCAGACGCGCATCATGACGCAACCCAAACTCACGAGTGGCGCCGTCGCAAAACCAAACTCCTCGGCGCCGAGCAAGGCTGCGACAACCACATCACGCCCGGTCTTCAGTTGTCCATCGGTTTCCAGTGTGACGCGGCTACGAAGATCATTGAGGACCAGAGTCTGATGAGTCTCAGCAAGACCAAGTTCCCATGGCACCCCAGCGTGCTTGGTGCTGGAAAGAGGTGACGCTCCTGTGCCGCCATCGTGACCGCTGATCAGAATCACATCAGCATGGGCTTTTGCGACTCCAGCAGCCACCGTTCCCACGCCGACCTCGGCCACTAGCTTGACGCTGATTCGAGCGCGGTCGTTGGCATTCTTCAGGTCATAGATCAGTTGAGCGAGGTCTTCGATGGAATAGATATCGTGATGTGGCGGTGGCGAAATCAGACCAACTCCCGGCGTCGAGTGTCGCACCCGGGCAATTGCCGGATAGACCTTATGGCCGGGAAGTTGTCCGCCTTCGCCCGGCTTAGCGCCCTGCGCGATCTTGATCTGCAATTCTTCAGCGTTGACCAGATAGTTGCTGGTCACGCCAAATCGGCCAGATGCCACCTGCTTGATAGCACTGTTTCGAGAATCACCGTTTTCGTCCCTCTGATAGCGATCCGGATCTTCACCACCTTCGCCCGTATTGCTTTTACCGCCGACTCTATTCATCGCAACTGCAAGAGCTTCGTGGGCCTCCTTGCTGATGGAGCCATACGACATCGCTCCCGTTTTGAAGCGACGGACGATCTGCTCAACCTGCTCTACCTCTTCGATCGGCACTCGTCCACGAACAGACTTCAACTCCATCAAGCCGCGCAACGTGCAGAGCCTGCCCGACTGGTTGTTCACAAGCTCGCTGTATTCCTTGAACGCCTGGTAGTTGTTGGCCTGGCAGGCGTACTGAAGTTTATGGATTGTCTCAGGGTTAAAGAGATGAAACTCGCCTTCGCGTCGCCACTGGTATTCACCGCCTTCACATAGTGAGTCGAACTGAACTGCTCGTTTCAGAAAAGCGCGATTGTGTCGAAGTTTCACCTCTTCGGCGATCACGTCGAGACCCACACCACCCACCCGCGAAGGCGTCCAGGTGAAATAGCGGTCGACAAAATCTTCGTTGAGTCCGATAGCTTCGAAGATCTGTGCACCGCAATAACTTTGGATCGTGGAGATCCCCATCTTCGAGATCACCTTGATCACGCCTTTGTTTACAGCCTTGATGTAGTTGGCGATGGCTTTGCTTTTCTTGATGTCTATCAGCAACCCTCGCTCGATCAGGTCATCCAGCGTCTCGAAGGCGAGATAAGGATTGATGGCTGCAGCGCCATAACCGAGCAGGAGCGCGAAGTGATGTACTTCGCGCGGCTCACCGCTCTCGATCACAAACCCAACTTGCGTGCGTGTGCCTTCGCGGATCAGGTGATGATGTATGCCGGCGACAGCGAGCAAGGCCGGTATCGGAGCCAGCTCGCGCGTCACACCGCGATCAGAAAGAATGATCACGCCGAAGCCGCGCGTTATGGCAGTGCTCGACTCGCGGCAAAGATCGTCGAGCGCCCTTTCTAAACCACGCGCGCCTTGATTCACTTCATAGACCATCGGCAAAGTTACGGATCTGAAACCCGCGACACCGCCGTCACTCAGATGACGCAACTTTTCCAACTCGTCATTTGTAAGGATCGGAGATGGAAGTCTGATCTGTCGGGCACATTCCGGTGCCGGCTCCAACATGTTTGCTTCGGGACCTACAGTGGTGTCGGTTGACATGATCAACTCTTCGCGGATGGCGTCGACGGGTGGGTTAGTAACTTGCGCGAAGAGCTGCTTGAAATAGTTGTAGAGCAGTTGCGGACGCTCGGAAAGAACAGCTAGCGGCGTGTCCGAACCCATGGATCCGACGGCCTCGTTGCCCTCGAGGGCCATTGGCGCGAGAAGGAGTTTTAGTTCCTCATTTGTGTAGCCAAAGGCCTGCTGGCACTGCAGAGTCCGCGAGTGGTCGGGCTCGGAAGCAAAGGGGCGAGGCGGAAGCTCTTCGAGTCTGACCAGATTCTCATTGAGCCATTGCCGATACGGTTGTTCGGTGACAATCTGTTTCTTTAGTTCTTCGTCCTCTATTATTCGACCGGCTTCCGTGTCGACCAGGAACATTCGTCCGGGTTGCAATCTTCCTTTGAAGAGTACCCGTTCAGGCGGAATGTCCAGCACCCCAACCTCCGAAGCCATCACCACAAGTTCATCCTTTGTAACGTAATAGCGCGAGGGCCGAAGACCATTGCGATCGAGGACGGCGCCGATTATCGTTCCGTCCGTGAACGCTATCGAGGCTGGTCCATCCCAGGGTTCCATCAAGCACGAGTGATACTCGTAGAAGGCGCGCTTTTCGTCGCTCATCAATCTTTCACCACTCCACGGCTCAGGAATCATCATCATGATCGCGTGCGGTAATGAACGGCCGGTTAGCGTCAGCATCTCGAGGGCGTTATCAAACATTCCCGAGTCGCTGGTGTCGTTATCAATCACCGGAAGGATCTTGTGGATCTCGGGGCCAAAAAATTTCGATTGGAATTTGCTTTCGCGCGCGCGCATCCAATTAATGTTGCCACGCAGTGTGTTGATCTCGCCGTTATGAGCCAAGTAGCGATAAGGATGGGCGCGGGCCCAACTCGGAAATGTATTCGTGCTGAAGCGTGAATGGACCATGGCGAGGGCTGATTCAAGGGAAGCGTCGGTGAGCTCGGGATAGAAAAGCGGCAGCTGGCGCGCGGTCAACATTCCCTTGTAGACGATAGTTCGACACGACAGGCTGGGAATGTAGAACATGCGGCGCTCATGAATTCCCCGTTTGGCTGCCTTACTGACTCGTTTCCGAATAATGCAGAGTTTTCGTTCGAAGGCCAGATCATCGGATAGCCGTTTGCCGCGGCCCAAGAATACTTGCTCGACAATCGGCTGGGAGATCTGGGCGCTTGGACCAATCATCGAGTTATCTGTAGGGACGGCTCGCCAGCCCAGAACTGGCTGACCCTCCTCATGGGCTATCGCCTGCAACAGCTCTTTGCATTGGTTTCGGCCCTCTTCTTCCGTCGGCAGGAAAACCATGCCGGCTGCGTACTGGCGTGGTAGAGGCAGTTTGATGTGTAGTCTTTCGCATTCCTGAGCGAGAAACGCGTGTGGGATCTGAACCAGAATGCCTGCGCCGTCGCCCGTGTTCTTCTCACTTCCGCTCGCGCCGCGATGCTCGAGATTGGTTAGCACCTGCAACGCCTGCTTTACGATGGCATGCGACTTCCGACCTTTGATATCAACGACGAAGCCCGTACCACAAGAATCGTGCTCGTAGCGCGAATTGTATAAGCCCTGGTTTTCGGGAAATCCCGCCTGAGTCATCGGAGGCGCTTCCTCTTTTGCCTGTTCACGGCTTCCTTTATCGCCGCTCCTGAAAGCAGGAAGGCCATCAACTTGGTTAGGTTGATGGCCTTTGCAGGAGCTCGAAGTGTTAGCAACAGGCCATCACGTGGTGTCCTTTGTTACGATTAGCGAAATAGAAAAAATCGTGCTGGTTGCAGACAGTTGTCGACCAGCACGCGGTGAAGCGACTACGGGAAAAGGAACTTGCTTTGTGTTAAAGCTAATCATATGCCTCGCTGAGACCACTTACCGACGCCAGGTAGTGCGAATGAATATCGGCACTGGCCCAAGACTTGAGGAATCTACGCCTTTCCTACGGCTTTGTATAATTGATTATTTTTAGCTGGTCATAAATTCGGCGCATCTCAAATTCCAAAATTCCTTTCTTGACACCCTCGCTAGTCGCCGTTAAGGTTTAGCATCTTTTCGATATTGATCTTTCAACCAGAGTAGAGGCGCGACCTCCATCAGTAGCTGAGCCAAAGCACGTGAAGGACGAGACTGGTTACAGCAAAAGGGGCAGGTCGCCGAAGCTTAAGGGAAATCCTTCAACCCGAGAGCTGGTTGCTGCGGCTAAATCTGCAGGACTGTCACCGCGATTCAAAACCGGTGGAGAGCTACGACATGATCAATGTTCGAGCGTACTCGCTCGTTCCGGATTAACTGCTCAAGAGGTCGGTCGTGTTTCGCACACAACCGGCCTCTTTCTCTTTGGCTAAAACAGGATGAACAGGATCAAGACAAAACTGAGGGTGAGTTCACGCGAGATTGGACCGACTGTAATGAAATTCGGCGGAACCTGCGTCGAAGACCCTCAAGCTTTCAGGCGCGTGGTGCAAATCGTAAACAAGCACAAAGATTTAACGCCGGTGGTTGTAGTGTCAGCGATGAGTGGTGTAACCGACGCTTTGCTCGAAAGCGTGGCGCTAGCCGCCGACAGTAAAGTTGATGCAGCTACTGGCCTCATTGATAAACACCTTGAGCGGCATCAGCGGGTTGCTCAAGTCTTGACCTCTCTAACAGACGCGACTGCAACCGTGCTTGCCACCGCGCGTAATGAGCTAGTCGATCTTCTCCACGCTGCCAAAATGCAGACCCTCGCACTTCCACTCCTGCAAGACTTGATCGTCTCGTATGGTGAACGACTTTCCGCAACCATTCTGGCGGCAGTTCTTAATCAGTCGGAAATATCCGCGCAATACGTAGATTCACGGCGTTTCATCGTCACCAATGCCGAGCACGGACGCGCTGAGCCTTTGTGGGAACAGACCAGAGAACGCACTCGCGCCGCGTTGGAACCGGTGCTCGCCGTCAGGTTGACACCAGTAATGGGCGGCTTTATTGGCTCAACCACAAACGGAACGACAACGACATTGGGTCGCGGCGGTTCCGACTACACCGCTGCCCTCGTCGCTGCGGCGCTCGGCGGTCGTGAACTGCAGATCTGGACCGATGTGACAGGCGTGCTGACTGCCGACCCTCGGGTATTGCCAGAAGCGAGAACCATCCCGCGTTTGTCCTACGCTGAGGCCGCAGAGCTCGCCTACTTTGGCGCTAAGGTGCTCCACCCAAAAACGATCCAGCCGGCGGTTGAACAAGACATACCCGTGCGCATTTGCAATGCCCGCGCTCCGCAAGAACAAGGGACGATCGTTTGGCGAGAAACTGAGGTTTCACCCCAGGCAGTGAAGGCTATCGCCCATAAAACCGGGATTACATTGGTGCAGATCACTTCCGCTCGTATGCTAGGCGCGCACGGTTTTCTCCACGCAATATTTGAGATCTTCAATCGACACAGCACGGCTATTGATATCGTGACGACATCGGAAGTAAGCGTCTCAATATCACTAGACGATGCCAGAGCGCTGACGGCGATCGTCACCGAGTTGAAGCAACTTGGTGTGGTCCATATTGAACGGCAGCGAGCAATCATCTGCGTTGTGGGTGAAGGTCTGCGCGCGACACCGGGAGTTGCGGCGCGAGTCTTTGGCTGCCTGCGCGATATCAACATCTCGCTGATTTCGCAGGGCGCCTCAAGAATCAACTTAACCTTCGTGGTAGAGGAAGAGAATGTAAGAGAAGTAATCTCACGACTGCATGAGACGTTTCTGTTGAACGACATAATGTCCTTGAGGGAAGAGGTGGGGGCATGAACCTGATCCAGTTGACCCGGGAACTGATCGACATACCTTCTCCTACCGGCGAAGAGATGGAAGTCTGTCACTTCCTGCA
>JBKPAL010000300.1:0-3919 GCA_046726395.1 Acidobacteriota bacterium | reverse complement strand
GCTGAATGGATGAAAGCCAACATTCCATCCGGTCAAATCATATTCAACACAGATTGGGACGACTTTCCGCGACTGTTCTATTACGATCCAACTCACAACTATGTATCGGGACTTGACCCGCACTATCTCTACAACAAGAGTCCGGAACTTTCTAAACTTTACGATCGAATCACACTTGGCGACGAAGCCGACCCTGGACCATTAATTCGTGATCGCTTTCGTTCACGTTATGTGTTCACCGACAACGCTCATGATAAGTTTTATAATAATGCTATCGAGAGTGGGTGGTTTGAGATCGTCTACGAAGATAAAGACTGCACGATCCTCCATATCCTTGAACACAAAGGTGCGCCGCCGCCACCCTCGGATGAGTTAGAGATTGAGGGTGAGAGTGGTGAGTTTCCGGAACCAACGAATTCCCCTTCGCCCTAGAAAGAAAATAATGCACCAATATCGCGTTTTAGTTCTGGTTGGTCTAGTGGCAGTTGTCATTAGCGTCGGATGCAGCTCGCAGCGAACAACAAACGCTCCGGTACAAGCTCCTTCCACTGAGCCAAAACCAGTTGGCTCCCCGCTGACAGGCTTTCAACGCGACCTGCAGTTCATCAGGAATGGGCAGTACACCTACGTGCTGGTTATCTCTCGAAAGGATGGCAAGCCCCTCGACAAAGAGGACGGCGAGTTCCTACGTAAGAATGCGCCACAGGTAGTCGATTGGGTGATGAGCGATGGAGGAAAGAAAGCTATCGGTGGCACCAATTTCAATTTTGAGCAAGGAAATATGGACTTGCTCAAGAAACGATTTGTCGTGGAAGACTACTCCGGACGCTAACGCGTTTCGGCTTGCCGCGCCGTAATCGCTCAGGTTTGGTTGCGGCGTGCCGCCACGAGTCAACCTCCAAAGATCAATCAAGATCACGGCACCAAAACCAACTTACCAAACTGCGCTCGGTCCTCCATCAACTCATGGGCTCGTTTCGCATCTGCGAGTGGTAAAACTTGGTCTACAACTGGTCGAATCTGACCGCTCTCAATAAAAGGTAGCGCTTCCAACAACTCGCGCTTGGAACCCATGAAGGAACCGAGAATACTAAGCTGACGATAGAACACCTGACGCAGATCCGTCCTCGCATCAAAGCCGCTCGTAGCACCACACGTAACAAGCCGACCATTGTTTTTAAGCGAAGCTATCGATCCTCCCCACGTGCTCGTTCCAGTATGTTCGAAAACGATGTCCACGCCTTTGCGATCGGTAAGACGCCTCACTTCCTTTGACCAATCTTCGTGGGTGTAATTAATCACATCGTCGGCGCCAAGCTCTCTGGCTCGAGTCAGCTTTTCATCTGATCCTGCGGTGGCAATGACGCGAGCGCGGAATAGCTTAGCGATTTGAATACCGATCGAGCCCACTCCACTGCCTGCGGCGTGAATCAGGACATCTTCACCGGGTTGTACTTGAGCTTTCGTCACAAGCATATGCCAGGCAGTGATCGTGACGAGCGGTAGAGCAGCGGCCTCTTCCCAAGTCAGATTCTTTGGCTTCGGTGCAACATTCACCCCGGGCGCAGTTACTAACTGAGCATACCCGCCATTACGTTTGTATCCGATGATGTCGTACTCAGGACAGAGATTGTCTCGACCAGCGAAACATTGAGCACAGTGACCACATGAAACGCCGGGTTGGAGTAGAACTTCGTCGCCGCTTTTTACCCAGGTCACGAGTTCCCCGACTTCGCGCACCACGCCGGCGACATCATTTCCAAGGATGTGAGGCATAGGAATCTGAATGCCGGGCAAGCCACCGCGAACCCACACATCGAGGTGGTTCAACGCGCATGCGCGAACTTCGACGAGAACTTCGTTGGCTTTGATCTGGGGGTTAGGGACTTGAGTGTAGGTGAGCACATCCGGCCCACCATGACGTTCAATGACAACTGCTTTCATATTTGGATTGTAGACGGTTTGATCGAGGAATGAGGAATTTTAAATTTGAAATTTAAAATTTTAAATTTGTACGTTGAGAACTGGCGATGCTTGTTCCCGAGCGTGATAAGAAGATCTAGTGAGTGGACTAGATTGCACGTGGTGAAATCCCAGGCTCATGCCGACCTCACGCCAGCGTTCGAATTCTTCAGGAGTGACAAAACGCTCTACTGGCAAACGACGAGCGTGGGGTTGCAGATATTGCCCGATAGTCATGATGTCGCACGAAACCGAACGCAGATCTTTCATAAGCTCGACTACTTCATCGAACGTCTCACCAAGGCCGACCATTATCCCGCTCTTCGTTAGCATCCCTCGTGCTTCCAAATCGCGACGTTCGGCTGCCCGCCGAAGTAACGTAAGAGACTGTTCGTAGGCCGCGTCTGGTCTTACGCGCCTGTAAAGACGTGCGATGGTCTCGGTGTTGTGGTTCAAAACGTCTGGCTGCGCATCCAAAACGGTATTCAATGCAGCTTCATCGCCGTTGAAATCTGGAATCAGCACTTCGATCCGGCACTCGGGATTGAGCTCGCGAACTTGCCGAATGGTCTCGGCCCAATGCGCTGCGCCACCATCGGGAAGATCATCTCGGTTGACTGAGGTAATGACTGTATGGGCCAAGTTGAGATGTTGCACAGCTTCAGCAACGTGCCTCGGTTCGTTCTCATCCAGTGAACCTGGCTGACCCTTTCCCACCGCGCAAAACCCACAATGTCGCGTGCAAATGTCTCCGCCCAACATGAAGGTTGCCGTGCGGTCTGACCAGCATTCGAAGATGTTCGGGCAACGCGCCTCCTGGCAAACCGTATGTAAGTTCAGCCCTTCAATGAGACTGAGGACGTGGTTTTGATTAGTTGGATCTCCCAACCGAATCTTCAGCCATTCAGGCTTCGGTTCGCGCGGTTTGGAGTTACTGATTACTCGCAGTTGACGATTCAAGCGTTTACCTCATTTGTTCCGGTGGCTCGATTCTAGCATTTGGGATCCAATCAAGCATCTGGACTCATAGTTATACCTTCACCGCAGTGTCATCAGCTCAGTACCGAAACGCGGTAGCGTCGGGTCCAATGTGCGTAATTCTCTCCTCGACGCAAAAGTGAAACGACGCTACCGCGTTTCGGTAATGACCTCATGACACTGCAGCGGATCCAACCGGCTGCACACGACCCTGCGTTATACTGAGCTCATATCTATGAAAAACCACTCCCCAATCACGGCTCAACAACGGAGAACATATGAAATTTCTACTGACACTCCTTTTCGCTGCTGGTTTCATTCTCTCGTTCCCACACAACAATGCTCGCGCTGATCTCGCGGTCCCCAAACCATCAGCAGTCACTAGACTGAATACGAAGACAGTTTGGAACAACCTAACTATTGAACCCGCAGCAAACCAAAACGAGGCTCGTCTGCAAATATCACAGCAGGCGCTGAATGAGCTGCAGGCCGCGCTGCCCGGTCAAGCCGGCGCTCAATCCTCAATGCCTGGACGAAACGCCAACTCAACGCGAACAATTATCGCTGGTCTATCTCTGTTCGTAGCAATCGCGTTTGGCGGGATATGGCTGGTGAGATCTCAATCGAGCCGCGGGCAAAAAACATTCGCTGCCGTATTGCTTGGTACCGCAGTATTAACGCTCGCCTCCCTGGTGGCGCAAGGCAACGCTGCACCTCCATTCTTTCGCTGGCGGTCCTTGACCACGAATCTCAGTCAAGGGCGGCCCACTACTGGCGAGATAATGATCGAGGTCGTTAAAGAAGGCGACGGAATGAAACTGATTCTACCGGTTGCGAAGACCAAACAAACCGGAAACGAATAGCAATGGAACGACTGGCGAACATCGAGATTACATCCTGGAGAAGACGCCGGATCCTGTACTGGCCCAATACGGAGGCGCGGGCAGGCTTCGTTGTGCTGCTGCTCGCAACGAGCGCA
>JBKPAL010000299.1:0-4648 GCA_046726395.1 Acidobacteriota bacterium | reverse complement strand
GAATGATGAATTCTGACCGTTTCTTGAGGAGCCGAGTGTAGTTATATCGGCTCCGGCTTCAAACTGTGGAAACTGTTCTGAACGTCTGATTCCCAGGTTAGCGCGAGCAGCGTTTACGCGAGCAACCGCTTGGCGGAGATCGTAGTTCTGCACAAACGCAGTTCGGATGAGTTGCTGAAGTTCCTCATCCTGGAAGACCTCGAACCATTTCAGTTCGCCTATTGAGGTCAAATCGGCCTGGACGCGTGTATCGACTCCGCGAAACGTGCCCGGTGTTTTGACGGAAGGACGAGTGTTCTTTTGGGCCAGCACAGAGCTCGTGATTAGCGTAATGATGATGGCTGCACTTACGAATTGCTTCTTCATCGTTTTTACGTTCGGCATTCATGTGTATAGAAGGATCCATCCACTACCGCGAGATGGCACTGACGTGAGTCAATCGTTAATTGTCATTCGACAATCACCAATCAGTCTCCTCCTGCGGGTTCGGGCGTTGGGCCAGCAATCTCACGCGATTGCGACTTGTGCAGCCGCATCGAAAGCTTCTCAACCACATAGAAGCTCACCGGAATGAGAAAGCTTGCGATGAGTGTGTCAGCGAGCATTCCCGTGATCACCACCGTGCCCAGTATTCTCCGTCCTGCTGCACCTGAGCCGGATGCAAACCACAACGGCACGCACCCCAGAATGAAAGCAAACGACGTCATCATCAGTGGACGGCGGCGCAGACGAGTTCCCTCCAATGCCGCGTCAACCAACCCGCGTCCCTTCTCCAGTTCGAGCTTGGCAAACTCCACGATCAGGATCGCATTCTTTGCCGCGAGCCCGATCAGAACGATCAAACCGATCTGCGCATAGACATCCAGCTCGTAAGCCCGCAGGAAGAGCCCCACGAAAGCTCCAAAGATTGCGATCGGAACAGTCAACAGCACCGAAAAAGGCAGAGTCCAGCTTTCATAGAGCGCCGCCAAGATCAAGAAGACAAACAGAAACGACAATGCAAATGATCTAACCGCGCCTGCCGAGGCTTGCTTCTCCTGATAAGAAAGATCCGCCCAGTCGTATCCCATCTCTCGCGGCAGCGTTTCACGCGCGACCTCTTCGAGTGCATTCATCGCTTGACCAGAGCTGTACCCGGGCGCTGCTGTTCCAAGGACTTGAGCAGCGCGATAGAGATTGAATCGATTCGTGTATTCCGGGCCACTGATCATGCGCGTGCTCACCAACGCAGAGAGCGGAACCATCTCGCCGTTTTTATTCCTCACATAATAATTTTCAATGTCCTGTTGAGTGCGACGTTCCTCGCCTTCAGCCTGGAGGAATACTCGCCATTGACGACCGAATCGATTGAATTGGTTTAAGTAAAGACCACCGAGATACGCTTGCAGCGTTTGATACACGTCTGCCACCGGCACGCCTTGCTTGAGAGCCTTATCACGGTCCACGTCCGCAAAAATTTGCGGAACTGAATCCGAGAATTGTGAAGTGACTCCACCAATCTCGGGGCGCTTTCTCGCGGCTGCGAGGAACGTCTGCAAATTCTGGTTGAGAAATTCGACTGAACCACCGCTGCGATCCTGCAGCCAAAACGAGAAGCCGCCCGCACTTCCAAGCCCGGGAATCGAGGGTGGCATGAAAGCAAATGCCACTGCCTCCGGAACCTGTGTAGCCAGAGCGCCATTTATCTTGCGCAAAATTGCTTGTGCCTGAAGATCGGGTGACTTGCGTTCATCCCACGGATCAAAGCTCATGAAGAAGAACCCCTGGTAGCTCGCTGATATGCGATTAAGCAGACTGAAGCCACCGATTGACGTGTGGTATCGCACGCCCTTTGTTTGAGATAGGATTCCTTCGACCTTTCTTAGAACCTGATCGGTCCTCTCCAGTGACGAAGCCTCGGGTAGTTGCACATTCAACATGGCGTACCCGTAGTCCTCTTCGGGAAGAAAACTGGTTGGCAGTGTGCGACCGAAGTAACTATCGATCAGAATAAACCCACCGATAATCACAACGCCGATGACGGCCTTGCGGATCAAGGCGTGGCTCCAATTCACGTAACCGTCCATCGCTCTCGTAAATAATCGATTGAAGCCACCGAAGAACCGCCCAAGGATTCCTCTAGCTTCCTTTCTCGGTCTAAGCAGCAGTGATGCAAGCGCAGGCGAGAGCGTCAGCGCATTGAATGCGGAGATCAAGACGGAGATGGCGATCGTTACTGCGAATTGATTGTTTAGTCGGCCCTGAATTCCTTCCATGAAAGCGACGGGCAGAAAGACTGAAGAGAGAATCAAGGCGATGGCGATGACTGGACCAGAAACCTCTTTCATCGCCTGAAACGTTGCGTCACGAGGCGACAGTCCTTCCTCGATGTGTCTCTCGACCGCCTCGACCACCACAATGGCGTCGTCTACAACCAGGCCAATTGCTAATACGAACGCGAACAACGACAAGGTGTTAATTGAGAATCCGAGTAACGGGAAGATAGCGAAGGTGCCGATTAGCGACACCGGAACGGCTATCATGGGGATCAGTGTCGCGCGCCAGTTCTGAAGAAAGAGAAATACAACGAGGGTCACGAGGATCATGGCTTCAATCAATGTCGTGACGATCTCCTTGATTCCCTCGCTGACTGGTAGGGTGGTATCGAAGACGACCTCGGATTCCAAGTCAGGTGGAAATCTCTGCTTGAGTTGGTCCATAGTCTTCTTCAGCCCGTTAGCCGTAGCTAGAGCGTTTGATCCCGGCGCTTGAAACACTGCGACAATCGCACTGGGCTGCCCGTTCATGCGGTTCATCTGTTGATAGTTAAGAGCGCCGAGTTCAACACGGGCGACATCCTTTAATCGCACAACTGAACCATCAGGGTTGGCACGAACCACTACTTGCCCGAATTCCTGAGGCGTTTGCAGACGACCTTGCGCGCGAACCGTATAAGTTTTTTCCAGGCCGCTGGGCGCAGGCTCGGCGCCTACACGACCGGAAGGATTGACAGTGCTCTGTTCCCGCACTGCGTTGGCGAGATCGGGAACTGCCAAACCAAGCTTTGCCAAAACGTCGGGCTTCACCCAGATCCGCATCGCGTAGTCGCTTGATCCAAAGACCCTGACTTCGCCTACACCTGGAACTCGATACAGCACATCGTTGATGTTGATATTTGCGTAGTTTGCGAGAAACAGAGAATCGTAAGTTTTGTTTGGCGAATAGAGCGCAAACACAAGCATCGGTAGCCCAGTTGATTTGCGCGTCGTGAGTCCAAACTGGGTGACATCAGCCGGCAGGTTTGGTTCGGCTTGCGCGATCCGGTTTTGCACGTTCACCTGATCGATGTTGACATCAGTATCGACGCCAAATGTCACCAGCAACTGTTCGGTCCCATCGTTCGCATTTATCGACTGCATATAGAGCATGTTGTCCACGCCATTCATTTGTTGCTCGAGTGGTGTGGAAACTGATTGCTCTATGGTGATGGCATCGGCTCCGGTGTAGGTCGTCGAGACGATGATCTGCGGCGGCAGGATCTCGGGAAACTGCGCTAAGGGAAGACCGAACATTGCAATGAGTCCAACGAGCATGGTGAGAATGGCTATCACCATTGCGACGATCGGGCGACGGATGAAGAAATTGGAGATCATTTTCTCGTGAGCACGTTGTTGAGCTTTACTGTTGTGCTACGACCGCAGTTCCTGCAAAAGGTTTTGGTTCTACGACCATTCCCGGTCGCACTTTCTGAGTACCTTCCGCGACCACGACTTCACCGACCTTTAGGCCGTCTTCGACAACCCACATTGAACCGCTTCGTTCACCTAATTTGACCGTTCGAATGCTTATCTTCTTATCAGGTCCAACAACCGCGACCTGGTAGATACCTTGAAGTTCGGAAACTGCACGTTGTGGTACCAACAGACCGCCGAGCTTCCGACTGGTCACCGCGCGCACCTTGGCATATTGGCCTGGACGAAGAAAATTCCCGGGATTCAAAAAGATTCCTTCAAGACGAATCGCGCCTGTTGTCGGCTCAACTTGGCGATCGGCGAGATGGAATGTGCCCCTTTGCGGAAAAGTGCTCCCATCGGCCAAAGTCAATTCAAGTTGAAGTTGGGCCAGGCTGTCTTTCTCGACTGCATTACTTAAAGCCGGTTGGCTGAAGTTCAAATATTCTTGTTCGCTTATCGTGAAATAAACCTTAATGGGATCCAGCGTAGAGATGGCAGTTAAGGCAGGACCAGTACTACTCACCAGATTGCCCACCTGCGCTTGTGCAATGCCTGCGATACCGTCTATAGGAGAGATAATCCTGGTGAAACCCAGGTTCAATGATGCTGTTCGCACCGCCGCTCGAGCGTCTTCAAGCTGACCCTGCGCAGTCGTTACCCCTGCTTTTGCAGTCGCAATTTGTGCTTTGGACTGGGCGACCTGTGCTTGAGCTGTTTTCACTCCGGCTTTCGCAGCATCGACTTGAGCGCGCGAAACGACGTTCGCTTGAACTGCATTGTCGTACTCCTGCTGCGTCACCGCCTGCTCTTGGAGAAGAGGCCGATACTTATCTACATCGAGTTGTGTTTTGACCAGGTTGGCCTCAGCTGACGCGAGTTGTGCATGTGCTTCTGCGAGTCGACTGTTTGCCTGAGCGACTTGAGCCTCCGCTTGC
>JBKPAL010000298.1:0-9807 GCA_046726395.1 Acidobacteriota bacterium | reverse complement strand
GTGGCAAGCGAAGCGCGACACCGCTTTGGATCATTGTGCGGGATTACCAACCTTGAACTGGAACCGCATCACGATCCAAAGCGGTGTCGCGCTTCGCTTGCCACCGCACTCCAAAGTTACTTCTGCGGCAATTCCGGTTTCTTCAACTTACAATCCACCGAGAGCGAGCGCAGAAAATCGAGCAACGCCTGTCGCTGATCGGGCAACACGTTGTGCGCTTGCAGATTCTTTCGATCAAGATGCTCATTCGGTATTCCACCTTTGAGCATTGTGTCCACCGCATCCTCAAGCGTGGCCGCGCTTCCATCGTGAAAGTAAGGAGCTGATTTTGCGATATCTCTTAGCGTAGGTGTCATGAATGCGCCGGTGTCTTCAGGCTTATTGGTGACCTTGAACCTTCCTACATCCGGTTCCTTTTGATCCATTCCGATGCCGACATTGTGATACTGCTGATCAGTGAGCAGAACCCCGTCGTGGCAGTTGTTACATTTGATCGCCTGAAAAACGTTCCAGCCACGAATCGCGCTCTCACTCAAAGCAGATTTGTCTCCAGCCTGATAACGGTCCCAGGCAGTGTCACCACTAATGATGGTCCGTTCATAAGCTGCGATGGCTTTCACTACATTGTCCGGTGTCGCATCGCTCCCAAACACATTCTGAAACTGCCCGCGATATCCCTGGAGCGCATTCAACTTGGCTACGATCTCCTCAGCCTTGGCACCCATATTGGCTCCAGTCCATGCGGCCATCGCCTGCTTCTCAAGAGAGGGACTGCGGCCATCCCAGTAGAACTCTTTGTGATAACCAATATTCCAAAGCGTTGGACTGCTGCGCGGCAATTGCTTATTGAATGCGCCGACTGCTTTCGGCAAACCATCAGTCAAACCCTTTTCACATACGTGGCACGAATAACATGAGCGCGAACCGTCACCGCTGAGCCGTTCGTCGAAGAAGAGTTGTCGGCCCAGTGCCACCTTCTCTGGCGTCATGGGATTGTCAGCAGGGATTGGCATAGCTTCATAAGTCGAAAGCTGCACCGGAAGCGGCAACAGCTCTGGTTCATAACCCGCGGTCTGACTCTGGCGTTTACACGCAACGAACAGTGCGATCGAAGCTAAGATCAAAATGAAATAAACAGAATGTGAGCGAAGATTAAGTTTATACATGGTCCAATGGCCCTGCAGGCATCCTCCTTAATAGTCAACTTCGTGAGTGGCGCGGATTCTTGCACTCGCACTATAAAAAGTCTACCCCTTGTTCGTTTATCGTGATCTTGGGCCCATAAGAGGATCAAACTTTTGCGTCATTCTCGGCTCAAATTCGTCATTGCTTTCGCCTAGCCTCTCAACAAATCTGGAGTGCGCCGGCAGAGCGAAGCGGCGACGGCGCTTTGGTATCCCTACATTCGACTTCTTTGCCACAACCAATCCAAAGCGGTGTCACACTTCGCTTGCCACCGCACTCCAAGTTTTGAGGTAAATGATGAGAAACCATATTGCATCCGGCTTGGTAATGTTCGCTTTCCTTATCTCGCTTCTGGGCTGCACAAGTGAAACTGACAATGCGAACACGACGGCAACCTCAACCGTTACACCGCCACCAACGCAACGGTTGCAGATTACTTCTGAGCCACCCCGGATCACGGAGCTGCGTAAGAATCGGGGTGAGCAGGACCAAGCGAAGCCGGTGCTCAAGATAGTTTCTCCTGAGGACGGAAGCACTGTAGAGAGCTCGACGGTCCAGGTTCGACTCACGCTGAGCGGAGACTTGAAGGGCTATCAGCCTCACAAGGATCCAGCGACTGGCACGGGGAATCACATTCACGTAATTCTTGACAATAACCCCTACGAGGCTTACTACGATCTTAATGTGCCTTTTGAACTGAAGAATGTAACTCCGGGTAAGCATCTGTTGCGCGTGTTTCCGTCGCGTCCCTGGCACGAGAGCTATAAGAACGACGGTGCTTTCCAGTTGGTGATGTTCACCGTTAAAGGCGCGGGAAACGCGTCGAAACCAACGACAACTGGTACAGGCCAAACGATGGCGGACAATAACTCCAACCAGAATGCCATGCAGCAGACTATTGAAGTTGATCGTACTAAGCCCTTGCTGACTTACAGCCGGCCCAAAGGTGAGTACAAAGGCGAGGAAGCTGATCCGATCATGATCGACTTTTGGTTAAGCAATGCGAACCTTAAAGGTAACGGCGGAGAGTATAGAGTTCGCTACATCGTCGATGATGATGAACCGCGGTACATAGATAAGTGGGAACCGATTTGGCTAACGGGTTGGCTAAATGGGGAACACACCGTCAGACTAGAACTGATCGGACCAGATGGATATCCGTTTAAGAACGGTTCGCTCAACATCACCACTCACGAAATCACAGTCCAGAAGTAGGCGATCTTTTGTTCGATGTGATCGCGCCAACATCTCTACAACAACGTGAGAATCCGAACTCTCATTCTCACCGGGCTTCAGCCCGGTGTTCCACTGTCTCCGTGAACCAGGTAACCGTTTTAACGGTTTCTCGCCCATCGTTAGTTGATTTTCGTGCACTCTAAAGTTCTAACAGCTTGATAAAGTAAACCGTTAAAACGGTTCCGATAACTTTTCCGTGCCGCTCCTTCACCGGGCTGAAGCCCGGTGAGAATGAAAGCGTTTTTTGTGGTCTAATCTCTCGAATGCATGAAATCACAATTAGAGACCGCGCCTTCTCAGATTTAGTGGAGGAGGTTTCAACCTGTGTACGATGTCCTGAGATGTGCGGGAGAAAAGCCGTACTAAGCAGACTCAACGGATCCATCCAGGCTCGCGTGATGTTTATTGGCGAAGCTCCTGGTCGCAAAGGAGCAGATCGCACACGCATACCATTCTCTGGAGATCAATCAGGAAAAAACTTCGATCGCTTCCTCACCTCAATTGGGTTAACTCGCGATGAAATCTTTATCACGAGCGCAGCCCTATGTAATCCACGGACAGAATCAGGAGCTAATCGCAAACCAACACAGAAGGAGTTGTTCAACTGTTCTGACTTTCTGAAGCGCACCTTCGCCATCGTGCAACCTGATGTAGTTGTGACGTTGGGTTCAGTTGCGCTCGATGCGTGCAAGCGAATCTGTGCACACCAGTTAGTTTTGGGAAGCGCGGCTGCTAAGATTCATTCGTGGCACGAACGGCTGCTGGTTCCGCTTTATCATCCCAGTCCGCAAGTGCTCGCGTCGCATCGTCGTGAAGCTGAGCAGTTACAGGATTACCAGGTCGTGGCGCGTGCAATTGAGCAGGTGAGGTAAGACCTTCGCGTGTCTGAAGCTATAAAACAGATCACTAAATCGCCACTTCATGAGCAGCACTTACAACTCGGTGCTCAGATGGTCGAGCGTTCCGGTTGGCTTGTCCCTACTTCGTACGGAGATTCATTGCGCGAATATCAAGTGGTACGGCAGGGAGCTGCCGGCTTGCTTGATCTGTCCGCACGCGGGCGGATTCGCGTCAGCGGCTCGGAAGCAGTTCAGTTTCTCAACGGACTAATCACGAACGATATGAAGACGTTGGAAGAGAACCGCTGGATGCCTGCGGTGTTTCCGAACGTACAAGGGCGATTGATTGCTGCCGTTCGCGTGATTCGTACGAACGATAGTTTTCTAATCGATACTGAACCAGAAACTCACACGCGTGTATTGCAGACGATTGAACGTTACACGCTTGCAGGCGATTTCCATGTAACGGATGTCACGACGGATACAGGATTCGTATCGTTGCAAGGCGAACAGGCCCTTGAAGTACTCCAAAGAACAATCGATCAAGACGTGGACCTTCAACCCTACGGTGTCCGGACCATCGAATGGGATCAAACGAAGATAGTTGCAGTGCGCGCGACGCATACCACTGAAGACGGAGTTGATCTGCTCGTCGAAGCCGCCAAGGCAGTCGAATTGTGGCAAGCACTAATTCGCTCGGGTGCTGAACCTTTGGGTTTCGAAGCCTTAGAGATATTGCGGATTGAAGCTGGGATTCCACGCTACGGTGTCGACATGGACGAGACTCTGGTTGTGTCCGAAACCAATCTTGACGATGCCGTCAGCTTCACGAAAGGCTGCTACGTTGGTCAGGAGATTATTGCGCGCATTAAATATCGTGGACACGTGGCTAAGAAGATCGTGGGAGTTATTTTTGCCGACAAGATTGACCTGGCTCCGGGGACAGTCGTACGGGCCTCGGATGACAAGGACATTGGACGGGTGACCTCGATTACGTATTCACCACGACTGAAGTCGACCGTTGCTTTAGCATTGCTGAAGTATCAATACCTCGCTGCTGGCACACTCATTAACGTTTTGGTTGATGAAGCTAAGTTAGAAGGACACGTTGCCGAGTTGCCATTCGTGAAAGGTAGCTGATCACCCGGACAGGTCTCTGTGCGTTCTCTGTGTCTCAGTGTTTCTGTGGTTTTAATATGCGCGAAATGGCTCTCAAGCATAAGAGAACCACAGAGTCACAGAGTCACGGAGGAAGCACCGACAAATGTAGAGATGGACAAGGAAGAACAAACCAGCGGAGTGAACCACGATCTCGATCCAGAGCAAGCACGGCTTGCCTATTCAATCATCAGCTCACTCCTTGAACATACTCGCGTCGTCAGCGACTTGATCGCCACGATGGCGCAGGTCCTCGATGAAGACACGACAAAGGCGTTAACACAAACGCCAGTGTGGACCGCCTATCTCGAGAGTCGCCGCGCGTTGGAACGTACCAAAGAAGACGTTGAGAGTTTCACCGAGGTGATGAAGAAATTGAGTAATAGACAATAATTTGTGGCACACCGACGACTACTGGCAAAGTTACCAAGAGTAAGGGACTCCGCCAACTTCAAACTCGACAGCTGATCAGATTCAAGATTCCCAACAAGCGCTTTTCGACTTTCGTTACTTCCAAACCGTTGGCTGCAGCGATTCTCGACGTGCGACGGTTGAGATTGTCTCCGAAAAGCGGACACGTAATTAGGTTCATCAGGTCAAACAACGGACCCAGTAGGCCGCCTGGTCGTACGTGCTCCAACAACAACACCGCTCCGCCAGGCTTCACGACTCGCCGCAGTTCGGCGAAAGCGTGCTCAGGCGAAACTACCGAACAAAACACAAGCGTGGCAAAAGCCGCATCAAACGATCGGTCCTCGAATGGTAAAGATTCCGCACAGCTTTGAACCAACTGAACTCGATCCGGTCTTCTCTTTCTGATGGCAACCAACAACATCTCGCGACTGGGCTCAGTCGCCACACCTCGTCCCTCCGAAGGGTAGAACTGAAAATTCAATCCAGTTCCCGCTCCGAGTTCCAACACGCGCGATCCAGACGGTAACTGGTTAACGAGTTGGGAACGCATCTTCACTAAAAACCAGCGCTCAAACCTGGCTATGCCTTTATCGTACTGTGGGGCAATTCGATCGTAAGGAGACTTGGGCATTTGAAATGCTTTTGGAGTGCGGTGACTCGTCACCGCTTTCGTCGCGTGTTGACGGATTTCGCAGTTGAAAGCGGTGACAAGTCCCCGCACTCCAAAGTTAACGAACCATCATTATTACTTGGCGCTCACGCGCACCGTCGAACTCACACAGAAACACTCCCTGCCATCTACCGAGCAACAGCTTCCCATCCTTGAACGGAATCGAAACCGACGGACCCACAATACTCGCCTTGATGTGAGCATCAGAGTTCTGCTCGCCGTGACGGAAACCCATGCCGTGTTGCGGAATCAGCGTGCGTAACGCATGCAACATATCCCGAGGAACGTCCGGGTCGGCATTTTCATTAACGGTCAACCCTGCAGTCGTGTGCTGAACGTAAAGCACTACGATGCCTTCAGTCTCTTTGGCTTCAGCGAGTTTCTGTTGGACTACGTCCGTGAATTCGACAAGTTCTTCGCGCTGTCGTGAGCGAACTTTAAGGATGTGCATGATGGACAGAAGTATAGCTCGTTTTCGAAAGCATTTTGCTTGCCCACGCCTCAACCCTTTGGAGTGCGGTGGCAAGCGCAGCGCGACACCGCTTTGGATGGTTGCGTAGTAATTTCAACGTTGGAATTAACTCGCGCCGGCAATCTAAAGCGGTGTCGCGCTGCGCTTGCCACCGCACTCCAAAAAAAGCGCCTCTGATCCAACGGACCAGAGGCGCATCCACTTGAGTGCCGATTCGGACTAATCCTTTTCTGAAGCTTTCCGATTCAAAAGCGCCCACCCGGCGGGCAATGCAGCTGCAGCGAGAAGGATCTTAACTACATCTCCAATGATGAACGGCTTAACTGCAACTTCAAATGCTGTTGTTGGCGCCGTGTTTGTGACTATTGCAAACCAACTCCAACCACTGGCCAGGATGATGAGTGAGCCAATCGCCATTGCGGCAACTGCTGTGGGAAACTTCCTGTCCCAACCATGTTCCGCAAACGCTCCGGTCACGAATGCGGCGGCAGGAAATGAAACAAGGTATCCACCCGTTGGCCCAAACAAGTGAGCCAAACCACCACTGCCACCGGAGAAGAACGGCAAACCACATACACCCTCGACCAGATAGACAATCATCGCTGCTGCTCCCAAACGCGAACCCAACAGAGCTCCGGTTAGAAGCACCACAAGCGTTTGACCGGTGACAGGTACTAATCCGATCTGGATCCTTATTTGGGCGGCCAGGGCCATCAACAGACTGAACGCGAAAACAAGACCGACAGATCTGGTCCAATCGAGCGGAGCTAACGCGGAGCCGATTAATGTCTCTGGCGTAGCGTAATTCGAGTACGTAGGAGTAGTCACTTTATCTGTCCTCGGATCGGAGAGTTACAGAACCGGCAGCGAAACCTGAGTGTACCATCCGGTCTCTACCGCTCCCGGTTCTGTATTAGCTAATCAGCAGCCATTTCGTCCATCATCGCGCGTGACGGTTCTTCTTTCAATTTACCGATTCTCATGCCATAGAACGAACGCCATACGAAGAAGACTGAGATCAGGAAGAATATCGCCGCCAGAACATGCGCAATGATCTGTCCGTTCTCGCCGAAGCGACCATTGAAGTCAGCGATGGACACCGCCAGCTCCACCGCCAGCAACCCGAACAGTGTGGTGAACTTGATGACAGGGTTCATCGCTACTGACGATGTGTCTTTGAAAGGATCACCGACTGTATCACCTACGACTGTCGCGTCGTGAAGCGCTGTGCCCTTCGCCTTCAACTCAACCTCAACAACCTTCTTGGCATTGTCCCATGCACCGCCGGCGTTGGCCATGAAAATCGCCTGATACAATCCAAACACGGCAATCGAGATCAGGTAACCAATGAAGAAGAATGGTTCAACGAATGCGAACGCAAGCGTTGAGAAGAAAACGGTCAGGAAAATATTGAACATGCCCTTCTGTGCGTACTGAGTACAGATTTGCACGACCTTCTTACTATCTTCGACCGAGGCCTTCTCGACTCCCTCAAGACGAATATTGGCTTTGATGAACTCAACCGCGCGATAAGCACCAGTGGTGACAGCTTGAATCGAAGCCCCTGTGAACCAGTAGATGACTGCGCCCCCGGTAATCAGCCCAAGTACGAACGGCGCGTGCAGCAAAGAAAGGTTCTGAGTGTTCGTGGTGAGCCCATTGGTCAAAGCCATCATGATCGAGAAGATCATCGTGGTGGCTCCGACGACGGCCGTTCCAATCAAGACGGGTTTTGCTGTCGCCTTGAATGTATTACCCGCACCGTCATTCTCTTCCAACAGATGTTTGGCGCGCGCAAAATTAACGTCTGTTTTGAATTCTCTCCTGACCTCTTCCTCTACGTTCGGTACCTGCTCGATTAACGACAGTTCATAAACCGACTGTGCGTTATCTGTCACTGGACCGTAGGAGTCTACCGCGATGGTTACTGGCCCCATTCCCAGGAACCCGAAAGCAACTAAACCGAACGCGAACACCGGAGCTGCCACCATTAATGGGTCGAGACCCATGGTGCTGAAGTAGTAAGCAATCGACATCAGCGTCACAATGCTGATGCCGAGCCAGTAAGCCGAGTAGTTACCAGCGACCAGACCAGACAAGATATTGAGAGACGGACCGCCCTCCTGAGACGACGTCACCACTTCCTTCACGTGTGCTGATTCAGTTGAAGTAAACACCTTCACCAGTTCCGGTATGATCGCGCCCGCCAGTGTGCCGCACGAGATGATCGTCGACAACTTCCACCACAACGTCGAATCACCACCGAGCGTCGGAATAGTCAAATACGAGATGATGAATGTTGCGGCTACGGAAATGATGGAGGTAATCCAGACCAACGAGGTCAACGGTGCTTCGAAGTTCATTCGATCTGCCTTGGCGTAACGCGCTTTGGCAATTGCATCGTTGATGAAATACGACGCAGCGCTGGCTATGATCATCATGATGCGCATCACGAAGATCCAGACTAGTAGCTGAACTTGCACCCGAGGATCACTAACACCAAGCAAAATGAAGGTAATCAACGCAACGCCGGTCACCCCATAAGTCTCAAAACCGTCGGCGCTTGGCCCTACGGAGTCGCCCGCATTGTCACCAGTGCAGTCGGCAATCACACCAGGGTTGCGCGCATCGTCTTCCTTGATCTTGAAGACGATCTTCATCAGGTCAGATCCGATATCTGCGATTTTGGTGAAGATGCCGCCGGCAATACGCAAAGCAGCAGCACCTAATGACTCTCCAATTGCAAAACCAATGAAGCAGGGACCGGCGTAGTCACCGGGAATGAAGAGCAGGATGCAGAGCATGATTAGCAGCTCAACGCTTATCAGCATCATTCCGATGCTCATTCCTGCTCGAAGTGGAATTGCATAAAGCGGAAACGGTTTGCCTTCTAAACTTGCAAAAGCAGTTCGAGAGTTGGCGAACGTGTTAACGCGGATACCGAACCATGCCACTCCGTAACTGCCGGCGATTCCCACCAAACTAAAGAACAGAATGATCAGGACGCGCAGTGGCTCCATGGCTGATAGAACGCCGAAGTAAAGAATGATGATGACTCCGATGAAAACCTCGAGAATCAGGATGAATTTTCCCTGCGTGATCAGGTACGTCTTGCAAGTTTCATAAATGAGTTCTGAGATCTCGCGCATCGCACGGTGCACGGGAAGCTTTTTCAGGTTGACATACATTGCCAAACCGAAGAGCAGACCGAGCATGCAGATGACGATGCCGGCAAGCAATAAACTGTGACCGTCGATACCGCCGAAGAATGTAACTTCACGAAGGTCCGGCAGCCTGAGACTCGCCTCGCCACCGCCGTGTGACTGGGCAAACGTTGATGGCGCACCCAATGCCGTTAACAGCAGGGTCGCAACAAACATTAATGAACGGGCTATACCTCGTCCGTTTAATCCGTAGGTCATTGAATCGTTACACATAATTTTTTGATCAAGACTGCCGGACAAACCGCCAGCCCGCTGAATTTTCAGCAGCAATACTTCCGGGGAAGTAGTCCTTTCTTCGTTTAAATGATGGCGAGATATCGCTTTCCGCGCCTTGCCCAACCACTCGACTTCTGTACGGCTAACTCAAAAGAGGTCGGCCCCTAGCAGCACGCCGAAAAGCAGGTCTTATGGAAACTGCGTATTATCCTGATTAGAGGGGAAACTGTCCAGAAGAGGCTTCTAGGGGGCGCCCTCCGTGGACGCCCCTCTTCTCATCGGCTGCAGCAACAATGGGGCGGCCCACACGCTGGAACGCCGTACCTAACTTTCTTCCAAGCTTGTCGCTGGATGAGACGTTAGCAGCGTATCGCGCCTGCGATCCCCACGTAC
>JBKPAL010000297.1:0-14822 GCA_046726395.1 Acidobacteriota bacterium | reverse complement strand
TGATGTCGGGTGGGAAGTCGGCTTTATCGGCGCTGCAAATTGGTCACACAACAGATGCTTGATGTCATACACCAACAACTCCTGATGCTGCATTTCATGCTCGAGTCCGAGACGAACCAATTTCGCGATTTTCGTCCCTTCAGGGTGACTGTCCAGTGATCCGAGAAACTCGATTATCAACTCATCAACTGTTTCTCTATAAGCCACTGTCTCCCGCACCGTCGGACGCGACTTCGTACCCCGCTTCGGTCGCTCGATGCGTGCGCCGAAACCTTCATAATAAGAGTTGAAATAAAACAGGTAAGCCTCGGAATAAGGCTTGTAGTTCGGCTTAAACGATTGCAGCAGTGTTTCAAAGAACCATGTTGTATGCCCGATGTGCCATCGCGGCGGGCTCATGAACTCGGCCGTTTGCACAACGTAGTCTTCGATCTCAAGCGGGGCCACGATCTGCATCGTTCGCCTGCGCACGAATTTGAATAAGTCGACAAGAGAACCAGCTTTAACGGCGGCGGTATTTTGCAATGCTGAAACCATGTTCGAACCTCTGTTCCTAAGACACCGTGTCAAATAATCGATACCGACTGTCCCGTAAATTCGCGAACCTTCCCGATCGCGGCAGCCTTCGGATAGCTCGCGCTCAATGCGGCTAACATTTCATCACTACGGGCTGAAGGAACTGCTATCAACATCCCTCCTGCAGTTTGCGGGTCAAATAATAAGTGCTGCATTTCTTTGCTGACGTTCGGCGCAATTTGAATGTCATCGCCCACGTAATCGCGATTTGTTTTGTCGCCGCTGGTCAGCAAGCCGTGGCTCGCTAAATCTAGTGCCCCTTCCAATATAGGAACACTCGACGAGTCAATTTCGATGGTTACGTTACTGGCACAAGCCATTTCCCAAGCGTGACCCACCAGAGCAAAGCCAGTCACATCCGTAGCGCCTTTGACATCGAAATTCCTCATCGCTTCAGCTGCAAATTTTCCCGGTGTCAGCATGGTCTTTACTGAACCCGTAACCACAGTTTCGCTTGCTTTGCCGAACTTGATGCCCGTCGAGATCACGCCTGTGCCTAGTGGTTTGGTCAGAATGATCACATCGCCAGCTCTCGCTCCCGAGTTCGTGGCGATCTTACGTGGATCGATCACGCCAGTTACGGAATAACCGAACATGATCTGCTGATTATCAACGCTGTGGCCTCCGATGAGCGTTACTCCATGTTGGTTGAGAGTTTCCAAACCTCCACGCATTATGTCTCGCAGGATGGTTGGATCTACGCCCTTTTTAGGAAAACAGGTGATGGCCATTGCGGTGATCGGAGTGCCAGCCATTGCCCAAACATCGTTGATTGAATTCAGCGCTGCTATACGGCCAAAGTCATAGGGGTCATCCACAATCGGAGTAAAGAAATCGAGTGTCTGAACAATTGCCAGGTCATGGCGCAGGCGGTATACACCCGCGTCGTCGGCCGTCTCAAAACCGACAATCAGGTTCTCATCGGGAGGTTGTTTTGGCAGCTCGCTCAGAACCTGAGCGAGTAGGCTCGGATTAAGCTTCGCCGCTCAACCGGAACACGACACCATCTCGGTCAGACGCATCGCTGGACTCCTCTCATGAGATTGAACTCCGGACCTTAAGTTACTCGTTTATACCACCGATACGAGCAGTTCGCATTGCTGCATGAATTGACGGAAGATGGATCAAGCGCGAAAACTTATGATCAGTTGAGACTGGATTTTTCTAATGACTGAGAAAATTCGTATTGGACCCGCAGGCTGGTCTTACAAGGACTGGGAAGGAATCGTGTATCCGCAGAAACCTGGTTCCAAGTTTGATCCACTCGCTTATCTGGCAAGGTTCTTCAACACCATTGAAATAAACAGTAGCTTCTACCGGCCGCCAACAGCATCCACGACAAACTTATGGATAGAACGTGTCAGTCACAACCCTAATTTCATCTTCACTGCGAAGTTGAATCGCCTGTTCACCCATGAACGCGGCAAAGCAACCGACGAGGATGAGAAAGAATTTCGAGAGGGGATGGAGCCGATGACAGCTGCAGGGAAGCTAGGCGCGCTCCTGCTGCAATTTCCCTGGTCATTTAAGAATACTGACGAGGATCGCACGTATCTTTTCAAATTGCTTCAGCGCTTCCGCGATTTTCCACTTGTTCTGGAGATTAGACACAGCTCATGGAACACGGCGGCCATATACGAGTCGCTCGCTGAGGCAGGTGTTGGCATTTGCAATATCGATCAGCCCCTCTTCTCACAATCAATAAAGCCGGCGGCGTTATCCACGTCACCTATTGGCTATATCCGCCTGCATGGTCGCAATTATCAAGACTGGTTCAGGGATAAGGCGCCAAGAGACGACAGATACAATTATCTCTACACAGTCGATCAGTTAGAACCGTGGATTGACAGGATTAAGGAGATTGCGCAGAAGACGAAAGAAACGTACGTGATTACGAACAATCACTTTCGTGGGCAGGCGGTGGTGAATGCACTCGAGATGAAGTCTTTTGTCGAGGAGAAGAAAACGCTAGCTCCAGCTCAATTGGTAAAGGAGTATCCCGAATTAGCTGACTCCGTAATAACGGACTCTGGAGAATCGAAATCAAGCGGTAGTCTTTTTGAGTAACAGCAACCTATGTCGTTGCAGTCTTGGCCATCACCTGAGCGAAGGACACAGGCAATCCATCCGGATCCAATGCCACAGCGAGTCTGATTCCCTCGCCTTCTCGCTGCATCGGCGGCATCACAAATCTGACGCCCCGACTCTTTAGTTCCTCGTAAGTCTTATCGAGGTCTTCTGTGTTAAATCCAATAGAACAGGTTCCCGCGTACTTGGATTGATCAGTCGAGGCCTCTTTGGTCACACCGCCACCATGCAATGCGAGCGTTGTGCTGCCAGTCTGAAACTCGGTCCACTCGGGCGACTCAAATTTCAATGGAATGCCTAACTTGTCTCGATAGAATTCCACGGATTTTCCCATGTCGGACACGATAACCATTGTGTAATCGAGCTGTTTGAACATTTGTCTAACCTCCTACTTGTTTCGCGTCTTTCCATTTCCCATAGCGATGATAGTTTCGAATTCCTCTTTAGTTAGCGGCATTACTGACAGTTGAGATTGCCGAATCAGCGGTAGACCGCTAAGACGCTTGTCGTAACGAATCGCGGCAAGCTGCACCGGCACATTTAGCGGCTTGACGGCTTTGAGGTCAACTGCGACCCACTGTGGATCATCGGCTGTAGGATCCGGATACGCAGACTTAACCACTTCAGCAATCCCAACTACCGCTTTGTCTTTCCCAGAATGATAAAACAATACTCGATCGCCAGTAGCCATTTCACGAAGGTTATTTCTGGCTTGATAGTTTCTGACGCCGGTCCAATCAGTCCGCCCGTCGTTAACGAAATCGGTCCACGAATAGGTTTCGGGTTCCTGTTTGACCATCCAATGACTGACCTTGCCTCTGTTACTACGCTTCGTAGTTGGCGTACTCTTTTTCGACTGTTTCTTCATGATTTTATGGTATTGCTATGACTTCGAAGCCAAGGGACAAACACGTGGTGCGAGGCAAAACCATTGTTCGGAACAACAAAAGGAAGATAACAGATGCTCAAGGAAGGATCAGCAGCTCCACAATTCTCAACGACAGACGCCAACGGTGACACAGTCAGCTTGAAGGATCTTCGGGGTGAAAAAGTTGTTCTTTATTTCTATCCGAAAGACGATACCCCGGGATGCACTAAGGAAGCCTGTTCGTTTCGAGATGCGTTTTCTAAGTTCAAGAAACGTGGAATTCGTGTGTTGGGTATATCACCTGACAGCGAGACTTCGCACAAAAAATTTACGGCCAAATACAAACTTCCTTTTACCTTGCTCGCCGATACTGATCATGCTATTGCCGACGCATACGGAGCTTACGGCGAAAAGAAGTTTATGGGCAGAACATACATGGGAGTACTTCGCACGACTTTCTTGATCGACGAGAAGGGAAAGATCAAAAAAATCTTTAGCAAGGTAAAACCTGACGAACACGCCAACGAAGTGCTTGAGGCTTTTGTAAGTTAACCTCACCGATTGGCGGCTAAGCTGCCACCCAGCCGCCAATCTTTTCGGGTTCTCCTTCTGGATTCCTGCCAGGCATTAATCCTTGCAACGCACTGAATGAACTCGGCACATCTCGCTTGCGACGCGGCATGTGCGGTTGATCTTCCGCCGAAACAAGCGCCTCCGCGCACTCATTCAAGAAATACAACCTCGTATTGTCAACGACCTCGGTTCTGATTTCGCGGGTCCAAAGCAAGAGATTGGCGAGGGCGTCTCCAATCTCATCTTTCCCTAGTTTTGTTTCCTGGGCGATCTCCTTCTGAGTACGAGAACCTTTTCTTATCGCTTCTCGCACACGCTCGGCCGGAGACAGTCTGCTAATGAATCGAGAATAGGGGATTGATTGAGATACAGCAGAACTTACATCAAGCACAATGTCAGCAGCATCGAGAGCAGCATCGCTCACATATTTCTTACGCGCACTCTTGTACTCTTTCAACGCACGTCGACTCTCAGTGACTTTCTTACGAATGCAAACCTTGCAATAAAGATTTCGACCATCTTTGCGAGCACGACAAAGTCCGAAATCCGAAATGGGCAACGTTTGACAACAAATCGGACACACTTTCCTATGGTCCATCACAGCAGGCTCATCGATCATCTCAGCCCCTCCGTCAAATTTTATATTTTCGTGTGAGTGCTCGCCGAAAGTGGGGCACACTTCAAACGCTAGATCCACTTCTGGATCTCTGCCGATCTGAATAACGACTGGCGTGAAGTGATTGTCGGGGCGTGGTTCCTACCTCAAGGGAAACCGCCAACGATTGCCTGGGCTTCTTATTGGAGGGATGCGACCTTTGAACTTGAACGTTGATTCGTAGAGTAGGTTTGGGGCAATGCAAAATTTATAAGAGCGAGTAAACCTACGTACAAAACTTTAATTCAAGTCGCCGACTCTGTGACGCTTCCTTCCTGGGCAATCAATCGCTTTCAGCGAGGGGTTCGCATTATAGTTATCCGAAAATTTTTTGCAACATCTAATTCGCTTTTGCGATGGTCCATCACAGATGTTTTGCGATGTGATCGCATAACATAAATTCTACGGTGGTTTTGGCAACCTAAATTTTGCTGTGACGAGCACATACAGGATTGCATGCTAGTTGTTCGAAAGCTTATAAACGATCTCATCAACATTTTTTCCTGATGACCATTCGTCGATTTCATTCGAAAAAGCAGATGCAAAATTGGTCAGACAAAATTGTTCGCCGTCTGTTTCGCGCAACAAGTTCCGCGTGAGTTGATGTGGTCCTACCATTAGTAGTTCTGAGTTCTATTTTGTTCGTTTCAACTCTTGTTAAATCGACACTGATCCCTTCCAGAGCCGAAAGAAAATTTTCAACGCGAACAAGTATTCAATTGTTGGAATGAATGAGTTTGTGAGTACGCCGCTCGCCTGTGCAAAATGGCGTAAGTGTTAGGTTGTAACAACTTTGCAACAGCAGGGCCTCGGTTTTCCACATCGTTATCCACAGAAATCTGTGGAAAACTTTTTAGAGCGCTGCCCTTATCTCAATGACGATCTCGCAAACGAAACACGAACTTGAGTCCTGACCAAGTGTCATCAATTGCACAGATCTTCACGTCTACCAGTCCCGCATCCAACCCGATCCGTTGAACGTTTTCGAAACGAAGATCAGTTTCTACGTTTGAACTCTTCTTTGGCCATGAAACCCATAACATTCCATTCGCTTTGAGTCGTTGCGCGAGTATCGGAAACTCGCTTCGTAATGACGATTCCGATTTACTGAAGACTAGTATGAAATCCAGTGATTCTCCTCCGCGCGAGTTAACAACTACATTGGCTGGTAACTTGCCCAGTTGTTTAACGAAACCCTTTGGTGCGTTTACAAAAGACAAACGATGACCTTCCTTGATCCCTAGCTTTTTAATCAGAGGCGTACCGGAATATCCTGCCATCACGTGACCTTCGGATTCTTCAGACCCGTTCGCAACTTGTTATTCACTTCGCGTATCACAAGCGGTGACAAGACTTTCGAGTGGCGAGCGACAAACTCGCTGACAGATTGGGGGTCGCGCTTACTTAATTCTCTGAGTGCCCAGGAGAGTGCCTTCACAACCATGTCGTCTCGATCTGAGACGAGCGCCTTGCAAACTGCGAGAGTTCGCTGCTTGTCGCCCGAACCACCTCGTGTCTTGTTGTTGAGCGGTACTGTCGATACAAGAGCCGCACGTCGCAGCCAACGATTGGTCGAACCTGTCCAGGATCGAATAAGCCGATCATCTATCAATCCTTCGCGCCACGCTGGGCCAGCTAGATAACATGAAAAAACATCCACCGTATCCCAACTATCCAACCCGTGGCTAAACTCTTCGACTAACTGTTTGTTCAAACTTAAGAATGCCGGCCGATGGAATTGGATTAACTCAGAAGCAACAAATCGATGAATACTGCTGCTACGCTTCATTAGCCGGCGAGCGAGATGGATAACTAACTCAGGCGAGGCTTTTGAAAGCTGTTTTGAAAACTTACGACGGATATCTCGGATTTCAGCAGTGTTCAGTCCAGGCGAAGCTGTCAATTCACTCAAAATCGCCCGTTCCCAGTCATTAACGCTGTTTCGAATCACCACAATCTCAGCAACTTCCACCAAAGCGACCCGAAGATTCCCCAAATCGCGATCGTTAGGAACGAAACCAATAATCCGAGCTTCCACCAGGTTTTTTGTGTCACGTATCCAGCGCCAAAGTAGATGGGCGCCGGAGTTGTGCCGTAGTGAGTCAAACTCGCGTCAAGATTAGAGAAGTAAGCTAAGGCAAGCACAGCCAGGTATGGCGGCGCACCTGCAGCAATTACAACTACGAGAAACGGTGTGTACATCGCGGTGGCATGAGCAGTTATGCTGGCAAACCCATAATGAGCGTAGAAATAGATCAGAAGTAGTACAGCAAACGCGAGCCACCACGGCCACCCAACGGTAAACGCTACAACACTATCAGCAAACTTCTTCGGAATTCCTGTCTCGCCTAACGCCTCAGCCATTCTGACGAGTCCGCCATACCAGATGAATACATCCCACGCATTCCGTTCGGTTAGCAGATCGCTCCACTCGAGTACGCCGGTGACCAGCAGAGCACAAACTCCAAGCAATGGGGGAATTGAATAGTCGAGCTGAGCAACATAATTGATTGCTCTTAAAAGACTGGGACTTGGAATGAACGGCGCCGCCGACGGAATAAATCCAGAGAGTCCTCGAACGATCCACAAAAGGCTTACGATGAAAAATACCGCGAGTAAGACCTTTTCATTGTTTTTCATCCGACCCATTGCCGCAAGTTCTTCTTGAGCGAAGGCTGCTGCCTCGGGCGTGTGTTTTATTTCTGGAGGAAAAATGCGGTACAGAAAATTTGGAACGACAACAAGCGAGATTAACGAGGGCACGATCGCACACAACAACCAGCTACTGTAGCTCAACTCAATACCTGTTACCTGTTGGGCAAACTTGGCAATTAGAACATTGGAAGCCTGACCAGTGAGGAATGTCGCGCAGATGATGACGTCGCATTGGTAAAGCAGCGGCATCAGAAACGAGCCCAAACGCGTTGCGGTGGGGCCAGGACGTGACTCGTATGCCTCGCAAAGGCTTTCTGCTATCGGAAAGACTACGCCGCCGGAACGAGCGCCAGTAGACGGAATGACGCTAGCGAGAACAAAGTCTGTTGACACTAAAGCATAGCCAAGGCCAAGTGAATGTCGACCGATCGCGCGAATGAATAGAAACGCTATTCGCCTTCCTAAACCTGTTTTGATCATTGCTCGCGAGATAAAAAACGCCGCGAGCACCAACCACACAATCGGATCAGCGTAACCGCCTAACGCGTCTCTAACTGGCAACGCCCCAGTGATTGCCACAGCAGAAACGCCTAGCAAAACCATGGCGCCAGCGGGAACTGGTCGGGTGATGGATCCGATTATTGTGGCAACGAATATTGCCAGGAGTCTCCATGATTCTGCCGTGATGCCCTCGGGTGCAGGTATGAGTAAAATGGCGACGGCAGAACCAATGACAACAATCCATTTAAGGAACTGCAAACGTAGTTGATTCGACTTGATCTCGATTGCGTTTTGACCGCTCGGAGAGTTTGAAGGCGGGGAAGATGAGCTCAATTTTCGGTTTTCCGTTGGGCAGCGAAATAAAGAGCGGCACGATACTATTATTTTGCCAAGACTAGCTCAAGACGGTCACCGTACACGCTTCCAACCATATTGACGGTTCGAGTAAAACTGCTTGGTGTGTTGGTTTCGTAAATAAGAGGGCGAACTCAAACAGTCATCAAAGGGTTCTAACAGATTATGGGGGAAAAAATTAAGGACAGTGAGGTTACTGACAAGCACCTCTATCTAAATCGCCGGCTTTTTATTCGCGGCGCAGCTCTGGCGACAACGGCGACGGCAACCACATTGCTCTACCGCACGCTCAATCCGCCACCGGTAGAGGTTCAGAAAGGGCAGCCGCTTTCCAACATAACGAAAAGCAGTTCCGAAGAGGCGGTTAAAGAAGGTTTTATCGTTCGCGATCAGCTCACGCCATTTGAAGACATAACCAACTACAACAATTTTTATGAGTTCTCGACTGATAAATCGTCCGTCGCCTCAGCCGCGCAAGACTTCATTACAAGACCTTGGCAAGTGTCAGTCGGAGGACTCGTCAACAAACCGAGAACCTTCGAACTTGATGACCTCCTTAAGTTCCCTCAGGAGGAGCGCATCTATCGGCTTCGCTGTGTAGAGGGTTGGTCGATGGTGATTCCCTGGATTGGGTTTCCGTTCTCATCTCTGCTCAACCAAGTCGAGCCAACCGCAGACGCGAAGTATGTTGCGTTTCAAACTCTTCACGATCCCACTCGCATGCCCAACCAGAGAACTGGTGTTCTCGACTGGCCCTACGTCGAAGGCTTGCGCATGGATGAAGCTATGCATCCGTTGACGATCTTGGCTACTGGACTTTATAGCGAAGCCTTGCCACGACAGGATGGTGCACCGATCCGCTTGGTAGTACCGTGGAAATATGGGTTCAAGAGCATCAAGTCAATTGTGAAAATAACTCTTGTAAGCACTCAGCCGCCCGCGACTTGGAATCTTTATGCACCGAACGAGTACGGCTTCTACTCAAACGTAAATCCCAGTGTTCCTCATCCTCGCTGGAGCCAGGCAACGGAGCACAGAATCGGCGAATACCGCAGACGCAGTACTCTGCTCTTCAATGGTTACGGCGATCAGGTCGCAGACCTTTATCGTGGTATGGACTTGCGGCGGTATTTCTGATTTCGCAATGCTCTACCTATGAAAGACACACGGTTTCCAAAAGTCGTCATCTTCGTCAATGCGCTGTTGCCACTTCTTCTCCTGCTTTGGGATGTTTACAGCGGCAGGGTGGGAGCTAACCCACTGGAGTTTGTAACTCGAACGACAGGAATGTTGGCGCTGATCTTTCTATTCCTGTCACTTGCGGTAACGCCGGTACGAAAAATTTTGGGATTCAACGTCGCGGTGAAATTCCGTCGCATGCTTGGTTTGTTCGCCTTCTTCTACGCTTTTCTTCATCTCACAACTTATATCTGGTTCGATCGGTTTTTTAACGTGCGAAGCACCCTGCAAGACATTGCCCGGCGTCCGTTTATTGCGGTCGGGATGACGGCTTTCGTACTCATGATTCCGCTGGCTATCACATCAACCAACAAGATGGTGAAGAGGTTGGGTGGTAAACGCTGGGTTCAGCTGCACCGAGTGGTTTATTTCGCAGGTATCGCTGCAGTTGTTCACTTTTGGATGCTGGTGAAATCAGATACAAGGCTGCCGTTGACGTTTGGTTTCATTTTGGCGCTGCTGCTGGGATACCGTGTGTTTCTCAAGCTCTACCCGCCCGAAAATCAGATGAGACAAACGACACTGATCCCCCGCGATTGATTTTTATGAATAGATTACCCAAACGAGGAGTGGCATGGGTGATTCGGTAAGTCGGTTCTCCACGAGAGTTGAAGACTACGCAAGATTTCGACCTGGTTATCCCCCAGAGATCCTTGAGCTGCTCAAACGGGAGTGTGGTTTGAATCAAAGCTCAATCATCGCCGATATAGGTTCCGGCACTGGAATTCTCTCTGAGCTCTTCTTGAAGAATGGCTACAAGGTGCAGGGCGTAGAACCGAACGCCCTCATGCGAAACACGGCAGAGCGACTCCTCTCGCCTTACTCAAATTTTGTTAGCGTTGCCGGAACTGCGGAAGATACAACTTTGGAAAGCGACTCCTTCGACTTTATCACCGCTGGCCAGGCGTTTCATTGGTTCAAACGCAACGAAGCGAAGACTGAGTTTGCACGAATCCTAAGACCAAACGGGTGGGTAGTTTTGCTTTGGAATGAGCGACGAACGAACAGCACGCCATTTCTACGGGATTATGAACAGCTCCTTCTACGGTTTGGCACCGATTACCAACAAGTAAGGCATGAAAACGTCAAAGGAGGAGCGATCGAAGAGTTCTTTGCTCCGTTCGTTCCCAGAGTCGCGCATTTCGCCAACGTCCAGTTATTCGACTACGAGGGGCTGGAGGGAAGGTCTCGTTCAGCTTCATACACACCAGAGCCTGGTCACTCTAATTTCGAACCCATGTACCAAGATTTACAAGAACTCTTCTCGATCCACGCGACTGAGGGTCACGTTGCCTTCGAGTACGATACGAGCGTTCACTACGGACACTTCCCAGCAGCCTAAATTCTTGTGAGAAGGTTCGATTCAGGACTTCGGTCCGCTTAACGAACGGCGCGTCGTTGAATTGCTGCGATTGCTCGAGCCAGATCGGCTCGATTGAAGTTACCTTGTGGTCGGAAAAGGGTGTCGCCTTGCATAAACCCCTCTCCTATGGCCACCGAAACGTAGCCGCGCAAATCAGGAGGGATGCTCGCGCTATCAAGGAAGGGTAAAACTATTCCAGCTCGATTTTCTGCCTCAGGTCGCAACCCAGCAGCACGTACCAGAGCAACCGCCGCCACAATTCGCGTCACACTCTCATTCGGATGGAATGTCCCGCCGGTCGAAACATCTGTGAACAACGCTCCGCTCGGTAGTGTTTGAGCGCTCTCCACAAAAAGTCTCGCGTTGTGGTTAATCACATCTTGAAACATCGGAGCGCCAGACAAGTATTGTGGTACCCGCGCACCCAACACTAATGAAGTCGCAAGCTCTCCACGTGTAACGGACCATTCAGGTCTAAAACGTGCACCGATCGGCCACATGGAAAATGACCGTATGTTTTGGTAGATGTCCTCACGCAGGGTCGAAGGCAGAACTGCGATATCTGCCATACGCCCATAAGAAGCTCTGCCAATTTCCAATGTACCCGAATAAGGCTGGGACGATCCGGCAACTCCAAGTGTATTGCGCACACTGATACGCCACGTGCCGGTAGTAGGCATCGTGAACGCAACCCTCTCTCTTTTACCCGTGAGTCCGGAGACATTTACGACATTCGACTGCGCTTGTAAGTTTCCAGCAGGGTTGTACACGTAGAGTCCTAGGTCGTTTGTGCTCCACAACGGACCCCATGCAATCTGCAGCGACGAGAACAAAGCATCGCTCGGTATTTGAAGATTCGTATCGCTCGAGATGCCTGGCTGCACAACGCCGGTAAAGGTAACAAGAGGATCGTTGTAAAAGCTCACTTGCGCGCGATCGAGAGTTCCTCTCCAAACACCAATTCTTCTTGAAACGAATGCTGCCTGTAGAACAGCCGCATGAACATTCAACATTCCCGCGCCGGTCTCGTGTGCGTAGTAAGGAGCTAGTGGTGTGGCGGTTAGTTGCAGAATCTCTTTTATCGCAGATGGTGTAAGCGTTGGATTGGCCTCAAGCATCAGGGCAATCGTTCCCGCAACTTGCGGAGCCGAAAAACTAGTGCCGCTTGCGGTGGTGTAATAAGGAATCTCACTGGGAGTAAGACGTTGAATGTCCGAAGACACAAGACCTTCTGCACCTGTGACGTTTGTTATTCCCAACCCGCGCACGCTGACGACGCTTAGTCCAGGTGCTACAAGTGTCGGCCTAAACAACCCGCTGGCAAAATCCCCGCGTGAAGAGAAGCTCGTCAGGCGGGCCTGCGTATCTGTGGCGCCGACACTGACGACCCAGGGAGCAACTGCGTATGGGTTCAAGGTGTGGGCTCCGGGTCCTGTATTCCCCGCGGAGAAGACAATGCTCACCCCAGCGTCCGTCAATAACTTCGTCGCGACATTCACCGGATCATTCATGTCGAACACGGTATTGGCTGAGAAGCTGCAATTCATGACGCGAACACCCAATTCAGCGCGGTGCGAAAGGAGGTAATCAAATCCGGAAAGGATGTAGAGCAGAGACAGGTCGCCTGCACTCAACCCTACGAGATTCGCTGCCGGAGCCACGCCTGAGTATCTGCCGTTTGACCGAGCTCCATTACCAGCGATGAGACCGGCAACGAAGCTTCCGTGGCCATAAACAAGGTCGGTATTGGGGAGAGTGCCGGTATAGACCGGGTAATTAAATCCGACACCAAGGCTCTGCGCGTCAGCCAACTTTAGATTTCGTGTCACTCTGCCCGCCAGGTCGTTGTGAGTTCCATCAATACCAGTGTCCAGTACTGCGACTGTAACGTTCCGTCCAGCAACAGGTAGGTTCTGTAACGTTCCCGAGATGTCCTGATCAGACCTCGCCCGCTCTACTCCTGTTACCGCACGAACCTCAGGTTCACTATTCAGAGTGACAGTGCGATTGCCATATATCGAGCGAACGCTTGGTAGCCTGGAGATCTCCATTATCTGATTGCGCGTGCCCGTGATGATTACCATCGGCAGCGCTCGAAATCGCGTACCGCCGGCGATTCCGATGTTTTGAAGAGTTGCCAAATCTCCGTCGCTTGGTAATTGATGGTAGACAACTACTGCATTAACGGTGCTGTCGTCTGTCAGCCGATTCAGTTGAACGGCGAGTTCCGGATCAACGCTAAGCAAACCCGAACTAGCAGAGTCAGCTCCGGTCATCACAATTCCGTCCGCACCAGTGATGACTATGCCATCGGCACCAGTCATTACGATGCCGTCAGCCCCTGTCATCACGATTCCAGTGACACCAGCGAAGTGAAGACCATTCGGCGCGACTGAAAACGCCACTCCGTCTGCACCTACTGCGCGAAGGGAATCCGCACCCGTCATGACAATTCCATCCGCTCCTGTCATGACGATTCCATCGGCACCCGTCATAACGATTCCGGTAGCAGATGTCCTTTGAATCCCGTCAGCGCCCGTCATCACAATTCCATCGGCACCCGTCATGACTATTCCATTTGCCAACGTGATTGTGACCGAATCTGCCTGATGAACCTCACCATCGGCTCCTGTCATCACAATGCCGTCCGCTCCGGTCATCACGATTCCATTTGCATTCGTTACGTTCACTCCATCTGCGCTGATTGCGCGAACGCTGTTCGGATAAGCGAAACTGTCCGCACCAGTCATGACAATGCCATCAGCACCCGTCATCACAATGCCGTCGGCTCCCGTCATGACGATGCCATCGCTTCGAGTGTTCAGAAAACTATCCGCGCCCGTCATGACGATTCCATCGGCACCAGTCATCACAATTCCGTCCGCGCCAGTCATTACAATTCCGTTGGAGTTACTGATGGATATTCCGGCAACAACCGGTGAGACGGTCGTCAGGATAGAGAGAAAGATTGCCAAGAATCTTTCTGTTCGCGATCTAATCGTTGCGGACGGATAGCGTCGATCTAGCAAACTCTCACCTCAGTCGGGTAATTCGGCGCAGCGCTGCTGATAATGCTATGGGGTAGGACCAGGATAGGGCAGTCAGTTCTTTGCTCGGGTCCAAGCATCGCCTGCCGCCCTGACCAACCGACTGTTTTGATGATCCTTCGTGTAATTCATCTTAGTGCGCTGGGCTCGTGCATTTGTTGCGGTACTCTTGTGTTTTACCAACGAAAATTTCCTGAAACTGAACGCTTTTTAGTTCACGAGTTGATGGTAAAGTCGCTTGGTTTCAGCACTGGGCTCAACCCCCAATTCACTAACCAGCAAGCGTTTAAGCGATTCAAATTGATCTTTAACTGCGTTTCGATTTCCGAGTGCAGCGTGCGCTCTCATCACCAGGCAGTGGATGTCTTCACGAAATTGGTCCTCATGGAGAATGCGCTTTGCTAATTGCAGCGACCGCTGCCAGTCATCTGTCTTTTGTGCTACGCCTGCCAATGATTCGAGTACCCGTAAGAACTGTTCCCGGTAATACGCGCGTTGCTCTTCGACCCACGGTTCGTAGCTCCCCTGAATGAATTCGCCGCGGTAAAGAGCAACCGCACCTTCATAAGCGTTTATACAATTCTCAAACTGGCGCGCACGACGAGCGTCTTCGCCAACCGTCAGAAGCCGATCAAACTCCTCTACGTCAATTCGATACGAATACTCTTGATTCAGCTGATAGTCGCCGTCTCGGTAGATCAGGAAGTTCTGCTTTAGAGGCTGATTGCTATTAAGGGCTTTTCTTATGTGTGAAACGGTGGGGTGAAAGTTTTTCTCGACGACCGTTGGGTCTGTGTCGCCCCAGAACGTGTCGATGATCGTATCCTTCGAAGCACGACGGTGTCGTCTTGAAGCAATGAAGCAAAGTATGTCGCGAGCACGGCGGGTCGTCCACGCATCGGC
>JBKPAL010000296.1:0-11019 GCA_046726395.1 Acidobacteriota bacterium | reverse complement strand
CTTGGTTGCGGCCGGCGCCGTCGTTCACTTCAACGTGAGTCATAGGTCAAGTCCCAGATAGCCACAAAGGCACAGTGGCACAGACAACACACAGAGAGATTAATGTAATTAATATCGAGGAGGTTCTCCGTTGTTAAGATCAATGGCCTTCATCCGTGTTGCACTACTCCTTTTCGCGACATTCCTTTTTTCACCGAATGTGCATTCACAGACAAAGCTGCTGCGCTTTCCCGATATTTACGGAGACCGTGTCGTCTTCACCTATGCCGGTGATCTATGGACTGCGCCGGCGAGCGGTGGGACGGCAATCCGTCTTACGGCCCACCCAGGTATCGAAGTCTTCGGCAAATTCTCACCGGACGGAAAGTGGATTGCCTTTACCAGCCAACATGACGGCGACGAACAAGTCTATGTGATCCCGTCAACTGGCGGCGTACCCAGACAACTCACCTTCTATCCAGCCAAAGGCCCACTCGCACCACGTTGGGGATGGGATAATCAGGTTTATGGTTGGAGCAGAGACGGCCGGAGAGTTTTCTTCCGCTCCTTGCGTGACTCGTGGGCCTTGCCGATTGCGCGCTTGTACTCGGTTTCGGTTGAAGGCGGACCAACCGAACCCTTGCAGATGCCGGTAGCAGGTTCAGGTGACTACTCACCAGATTCTTCACAAATGGTCTACTCACCACAGTCACGAGACTTCCGCTCCGAAAAACGCTACGGCGGCGGGCAAGCTAATAGTCTTTACATTTTTAATTTGAAGACTTACGAGGCCAAAAGAATCACCGATGGTCCTCGACCGACGCGCGACCCAATGTGGATTGGCGACACCATCTACTACAACTCTGATCGCGACGGACATTTCAATCTTTATGCTTACGACATCGGAAGTAATAAAACGACAGCACTAACGACGAGCAAGCTTTGGGATGTTCGTTGGCCCAGCTCAGACAATGACAGCAAGATCGTTTACGAAATGAATGGCGAACTTCAAGTACTGGATACAAAGAGTCGAAAGAGCACACCTATCTCGATCACTGTTCCCGACGAAGGCCTGTCACGGCGTCCATCTCGCGTTTCCGCTGCCAACAACATCGAGTCTTACTCTCTAAGTCCGAAAGGCGAACGTGCACTCTTTTCAGCGCGTGGCGACATCTTTACGGCGCCTATCGAAAAAGGACCAACACGAAACCTGACACATACTTCCGGCGCGCACGATAAGTGGCCGTCATGGTCGCCCGATGGATCGCAGGTAGCTTTTATTTCGGACCTCAGCGGAGAAGAAGAGCTTTACGTCGTTCAGCAGGACGGACTGAAGCAACCGGTGCAGATTACGCAAGGTGGCACTGCCATGCGTTATCAGCCCGAATGGTCAGCGGATGGAAAGCGGATCGCTTTCTCGGATAAGGACGGGAAGCTCTTCGTTGTAACGCTTGCTGATCGCAAACTAACTCAGATCGCCGATTCACCTCGAGGTCAGATCCGCGACTATGCGTGGTCGCCACGCGGTAGTTATCTGGCGTTCAGCATGGCTATGAACGGCAATGGATTCGCGTCTGTTTATATTTGGAATGCTGCGGACGCAAAGCTGGAACGTGTTACTGACGACATGTTCAATGCGTATGGACCGGCTTGGGATCCACAGGGTAACTATCTCTTCTTCCTCAGTGATCGGGAATTTGCGCCGCAAATCTCGCAAATCGAATTCAACTACGCCACGAATCGCGACGCGTACATTTACGGCATGGCACTGCGTAAAGACGTAAAGCATCCCTTCCCGCCGGAAAGCGACGAAGTGACGGTTGCGAAATCAGAAGGTGAGAAGCCAAAACCTACAGAGACTCCCGCGGAAGCCAAGCCAGAAGCCGAGAAGCCTGCTGCTGCGGAAAGCAAACCTGAAGCACCGAAACCTCCGGCTACTTTGGTGATCGACTTTGCCGGCATCAGTTCACGCGTTGCTCGAGTTCCGGTCCCAGCGGAGAACTACGGTGGTCTTTCGGCGAAAGCTGGTCACTTGATCTATGGCGTTGGTCCGGCGTTTTACTACGGACGCCAGGGTGATCGGCCGGCACAGCTGCGCATCTTCGCTTTCAAGGATCGCAAGGAAACGACATTGGCCGAGGACATCAGAGGGTACGCGATGTCTGATGACGGTTCGAAGGTACTCGTGGGCCAGGGTCCTGCTTACAACTTGTATGACGCCACGCCCCAGGGCGACAAATCGCGGAAGCCAGTTTCAACTGCCGGTCTATTTGTGGACCGCGTTCCTGCTGAAGAGTGGAACCAGATCTTTAACGAAGTGTGGCGTCGGTACCGAGACTGGTTTTATGTCAGCAACATGCATGGATACGACTGGGTCGCATTGCGCGAACAGTACAAGCCGCTGTTGCAGTACGTGGCGCATCGCTCGGACTTGAACTACGTGATTGCTGAGATGATCTCGGAGCTGACGGTGCAGCATGCCTATGTCGAAGGCGGTGATTTTCAGATTCCACCGAGACCACGTGTTGGTTTGCCTGGTGCTCGCTTTGAGCTCGACAAGCAGTCAGGACGGTATCGCATCTCCCGGATCTTCGAAGGTGAGAACGAGGAGGACATCTATCGCTCACCGCTAACAGAGATTGGTGTGAACGTAAGTGTCGGGGACTATGTGCTGGCGATCGATGGAGAGGAATTGAAGGCCAATGACGATCCTTATCGTCTGCTGCGCAACAAAGCTGATAATCCCGTTTCGCTTACGGTCAACAAGGTCCCATCGCTTGAAGGCGCGCGCATTGTCTCTTATCGTCCGATTACAGACGAAGGAAACCTGATCTATCTGAACTGGGTCAGCAACAACCGGCGCAAAGTTTCGGAAGCGACAGGTGGTCGCGTTGGCTACATTCACATACCGGACATGGGCGCCAATGGCATTCGCGAGTTCATAAAGTGGTACTACCCGCAGATTCGGAAGGAAGCGATGATCGTGGATGTACGCGCTAACGGAGGTGGCAACGTCTCGCGAATGCTGATCGAGCGATTGCGTCGAAAGCTACTCGCGCTCAACTACTCACGCACGACGGATGAAGCGAACACCTATCCCGACGCCGTCTTCATTGGTCCAATGGTCGCTCTACTCGATGGGAACTCGGCATCGGATGGCGACATCTTTCCAGCGATGTTCCGCGAAGCTGGTTTAGGACCATTGATCGGAAAGCGTTCGTGGGGAGGTGTTGTCGGCATCAGCAATCGAGGAGTGCTGATTGACGGCGGAGGCATCTCGGTTCCTGAATCAGGCTTCGCCAGCACTAAAGGGCAGTTCATTATCGAAGGCTATGGCGTCGATCCGGACATCGATGTGGATAACGATCCAAAGTCCGAGATTGAAGGTCGGGACACACAGCTTGAACGCGCGATCGCAGAGATCATGACGAAGTTGAAGCAGCCAGTAAGGCTGCCTGATAAACCTGCCGGCCCAGTGAAGACATTGAGATAACCACCGAACCGCAAACACGGGTTGTACCTAGCTAAGTCTCTCTAGCGCAGTTGGGAAGTGAGTATTAGATTCAAGTTTCCCTAGCGCAGTTGGGAAGGAAGTAATAGATTCAAGTTTCCCTAGCGCAGTTGGGAAGGCGGGTAATTAGATTCAAGTTTCCCTAGCGCAGTTGGGAAGGGGGCAGTCCGTAGATTCAGCTCTCACTAGATTCAAGGCGCCCCCGCCACAACTCTCATAAGCTTCATCATTGAATCAATCACTCAACTCAAGGAATTTCGAAGTCACAAGTAACAATGATCGGGATTGGCATTCAACCTGGAGCGGGGGCGCGTTGAGTCTAGTGAGACTTGAATCTACGGACTGCCCCCTTCCCAACTGCAGCTGTTCAACGTTGAATCAAACCGACTGCCCCCTTCCCAACTGCGCTAGGAAAACTTGAACTAACCCTCCCAACTTTATTTTGATAACGTAACCGCTCCAAAAAACCTTCTTACATCTACGCTACTTTCACTGTTTCCACGTTTAGCATTCTGGTAATAAGCGCGCCCATATCTCTTGCGCGGATCGTTTCATTTTCAATGAACGCATTACTCAAACGGTGAGCAGCGGCATTAACTACGCAGAATCCTTCCAGCCCATGCTGACCAGTAAACTTCTTTCCGATCGGCTCTACTGCCAAAGAGTAGCCTTTGATCCTCACCGGTGAAGCAAATGCGGCATCCTTCCAATGGACGATGATGTCCGGCAGCTTGCTTTCCATTGCCTCACCAGCCGACCGGCACGTCCGCATTACCCTCCGCACCAGCAGTTCGTCATTGTCGTTAGACAGGTTAGTCAAAAGTTGTACAAGCTCGCCGCAGACCGCTTCGTATTGATCAGGTTTTACGATTCCCAGAGATTCTCTGCCTTGAAGGTTGATGCGAATCCATCCGTGCTGATCGCTCGGTAACGAGAACGCCCGCGTCTGAGACCAGTCGTAGCTCGGCAACATCGTAGTCTGGGCCACCTGATAAGTCGTAGCGCGCGGCATCAGTTTGTAATAGAGCTTCTTCATCGCGTCAGGAGAATTACGCTTCACCAAAGCGATCAGTCCAAACGACCTGTCGCGCCAAGTCTTACTTCCCCAGTTGGCCAGCTTAGAAAACCCCGTTTCGCAAAGAAGCGGCGCAAGAAAAGCAGGAATTCCGTGAGTCGCTTTCATGCCGTGAAGCGAGAAGACGAGCACGCTAGTATTCTCGTCGGCTACTGCGATCAGCTCCCCAATCTGTCGATCGATCTCACCCAAGATGTCTTGGAGTGTCGGCTCAGTCCGTTGCGAGTTCTGAACCCCGCTCCTTTTGTAGATTTCGTCAGAGCCGTCGGTCTGATGCCACAGGTAATGAGCGGAGTGATGAATTTCTGGAAATACGATCAGTGAGAGTCGAGGTTGCGTTTCCATTATCAACTGTCGGGCTAACGCGCCACGCAGCTGCACTCCTCTGAAACAACCAGCACTCAATTCATTCAGACGGTCATGATCGTCGGGCGACGCATCCAATCGATGCAACGAGAACGGATGTGGAGTGTGACGTTTTACGAGTAGGGTTACCATTGCCGGACCGACATTCATCACTCCGTCCTTCCAATCGTGAGCACCCCATTCTGTGATCTCGAACCCGTCTCGCAATTCAATGAATGGTGCAAATGGCACATCCAGGAGGCCGACGGTCACTCCGGCTGCAGCCAAGTCTGTCCAGAACAGCTTAAGGTTGCGTCCAGTGTAGCGACTCAAGCTCATAGTATTCGGCTGCCAACACCACTCTCCATAAACTCCGTGCTCGTCGGGTTCTGTACCCGAAATCAAAGTGGGCCATACCGAGCCGCTACCAACATTGGCGGAAGACTCAACACACAACCAGCTTCCCTGCTCAGCCAACCGCTTCAGAGTGGGCATGCGTCCTTCATCAACCAACCGGCGCACGAGTGTCGGCTCTGCAGCATCAATCCCAATCGCCAGTACACGCTTATTCGTTTCCATTCTTGCTCAACTCCTTAAGCAACTGTTGTGGATTGATAGTTCTCTGCTCGGCTGACGAACGCACACAAGCCTCCAGAATTGCCATCGTCTGCAAGTTATCACTCCCGCTGACCTCCGCTGTTTCACCATGAGAGATCGCGCGCGCTAGTTGCTTCAGGAGCACCTGCTCTTCAGTCATGTCGCGTGATCCACGTCTAACCAAGCGCGGCAACTTGCCTTGCTCACACATAATCAACCAACGCTGGAACACATGCAGAGTCGCTCTTTCACCCACAAAGCGTGCGTAGAATTCCTGGCCTCGTTCGAAGAACTCATGGCCGGTAGATTCATAAGTAGCCGAATAGAAGCCGCGCGTATTGCCATCGAACGTGAGCAGCAATCGCAAAGACGCGCCCGTTGGCAAATCACCCCATGGCAGTGTGTAGCTTTCGGAAGTAACGCCGATAGCTTCCTGGCCCAGGACGTAGCGCAAAGCATCAAGATGATGAACACCAACACCCCAAAGCACACTATGTTCAAGTTTCGACAGTGAGGCAGCCATGTGGTGCGGCGAGCGGTAGTACTGGCAGACTACCGTGCCGACATTCCCAAGTGTGCCATCAGAAACGAGCCGCTTCACAGTGCGAAACGAACGCAAGTAGCGATAGTTCTGCGCGACGAGTAATGGAGTCTTATTTAGTTCCGCGAGTGACACGAGATCAGCCGCTTCCTGCAGACTAAGAGTAAAAGGCTTTTCGACGAGCACCGCGATGCGCTTGTCGAGTGCAGACTTACAAGCCTTGACGTGCTCGTCAGCGGAGGTCGCAACGATCAACACGTCACACGCATACTGGCCCAGCGTAGTGTCGAGACAAACGAATGTGCGTGAGGGATCTAAGCCGAGACTGGCCGAGGCATTGCGCAGAGTTTGTTCATCCGAGTCAACGCATCCAACCAGTTCATAATCGGACGCAGCCCTGACTTCTCGAACCCAGTCACGGCCGCGGCTACCCAGACCAGCGATAACTACTCTAAGCGCCATTCGTATGGTGTCCCATCTTTGACTTTTAGACTTGCCACGAGATCCCTGGTGCGCAGGAATGAGCAGAGAAACAGACGAAGCGTTGGCGGGCTGATGCTTCCCCACGTTGCTGAAACCAACGTCACTAATGAAGCGAGGTTCCAGCCCAGCGGCGCTTTAGCTAGCAAAGGCTCCAGAATCATCGGCGGATGACCGGCCCAAAGTCGCATTGCACCCAAACGATAGAAAGCCATCAGGTCATTCGCATCTTGTGCGTGGCCGTTTCCAATCTCCCGATGACCGTTGTGCAGGGTCGAGTTCTGTTGGTGATACCGGTAGCGATAAAGAGCATCGGGCAGAGTGACGACTTTTCCCTGGCTCGTCATCCTAAGAAACAAGTCCTGGTCCTCGCCCCCATCTGCCTCTTCTCGATAACCACCGATCGCTTCGAAGGCCTTCCGGCGAAACATTACTGAACCGTGGGGAAAAGGAATGAAGCCAGAGCGCCGCACGATGCGCCAGCGATCTCGAGGGCGAACCGTGCGACCCCGCGCATCGATGCCATCGCACAGCGTGCCGACCGCGACGATGCTCGGTTCATTTTGAAGCACGTTCCATTGGCGCAGCAGTCTATCGGGATGAGAAACGTCGTCGCCATCCATGCGCGCGATGATTGGCGCACGGCATTGAGAGACTACCGAATTTGAACTTCCGGATAATCCCGTTCTTGATGGATTTCTAAAGAGGCGAATTCGCGAGTCCCGACGAGACCATGCATTCAACGTTTCGAATGAACCATCAGTTGATCCGTCATCGAAGATTACTAGTTCAAAGTCAGTTAGGGTTTGAGCCAGAACGCTTGCGATGCTTTCGTCGAGAAACGGGAACGCGTTGTGTACGGGCATCGCGACACTGATTAGAGGAGTCGGCTGATTCATCTGAGACAATTTGAATTGGATTCTATCAGCTGAGGCAAGCAAATGTTCACTAGGAGCGCGGGCGTCCTCGCCCGCACCTCGGGCCACGTTCAAGCATGATAGTTTTGGAAGATGCGGGCGGGACGCCCACAACTCGGGCCACATTCAAGCATGATAGTTTTGGAAGATGCGGGCGGGACGCCCGCGCTCCCAGTAAGCTGAACCAGGCTCTTCTAGGGATTTCGTTGACTTTGTTGGAGTTCTTCAGTCCTTAACAATCAATTTATCAGGCGGCAACATCGCAGGTTGCCCTTTGTGTTGCCAGCATCGAACGGGCCCGTGAACTCGGCGTGAGCACGGCGTTCCTTTTTTGGTGCGAGCGCCGCAGATGTACACATCTTGTTCGAGTGCAATCTTGCTCTCTGTAGCTTTCGTGTTCTGTTCGACGGCCTTTTCTCTGCGTTGAATAATCAGCGGTGGCGGCGTCGGGCGCATGCTTCTTCCGATGATGAACCCGAGCCCGATCAATGCCACAGCGGCGACCGCCCGACCCTTTATCCTCTCCTTACGCAATTTCCTAGCGCAGGAGTCACAAAACCGGCGACTGGTCCACAAGCGCCAGTGTAAACGAATGATCTTCTTGCCACACTGCGAACAGAAATTTGGACGAAACATGTGAGGACTCCGGTAGCGTGAGGTTTGTTAGTGTTATGAAGCACCCGAATTCTAGCCATCACGGGAGAATGACTCAACTCGGTACGACCTTGGACCAAAAGTCGCAAGTATGATTGAAGCAACTCAGCAATACAGAACCGGGAGCGGTAGCGACCGGATGCTACGCTCAAGTCATTGTCGATTGCCGATTGACCAATTGTCGGCGTCAGTAACTTCGAGTCACGGTCACGGCATATGAGTTTCGATAGTTGGAGTTCCGCGACAGCAATCGGAAAACGGCAATTGGTTCGGCAATGACTTGAGTCTCGCATCCGGTCGCTACCGCTCCCGGTTCTGTAATCGGTTGTCGAGCTCTACACCTTCTGACTTTTTGTGCAAAGCTAGATACGATTGGACAACGATCAGCCAATACCTCGTATTTTTTCGAGTATTTCGTGTGTCGTTTTCTTTGTAATTAAAGAGCAACTTACGACTACGTTTGGACGTCCGATGTTCTGTTAGGAAGGCTTTAAGGGGCCAGTTTGCCAAAAACTTCTTTCGAAAGGCATACTCGTTCCCAATTCAATATCAAGCGGCATCTTCAATGAGCATTCATATTCCCAGGCCTTTCATTCTCCTCCTACTGCCACTTCTTCTAATCCTGCTGCTCGGCTTTACGGCACAGTCAATCGCGCAGGAACCGGATGAGGTCATCAGGACCGACGTCTCGCTGGTGCAGCTCAACATTGGAGTTGTCGATCGACAGGGACGCGCAATCACTTCTCTATCAAAGAATGATTTCGCAGTTTACGAAGATGGTGTGAGGCAATCGATTCTGTATTTTGAGCCTACAAGCGCGCCTTTCAGTCTCGTGTTGATGCTGGATTGCTCTGGTTCTACCGTCAATTTCCGGCAGCAGCTGAAGCAAGCTGCGTTTAGGTTCCTTGATGCTCTTGCCCCTGAAGATCGAGTTGAGGTGGTACAGTTCAACGCAAAGGTGAAGACGCTCGCCGCATTTTCTACCGACCGCAAGAAAACTGCGTATGCGATTGATTTGGCTGACGGAGCTGGCGAAACTCACTTCTATGAAGCGCTGCGTTACTCGCTGCATAGTCTGGATAAGGAAGGCAGAGAGGGTAAACGGCGCAAGGCAATTGTGGTTCTGACCGACGGACTGGATACTCAAATGCGAAACACCGACCGCGCATCGGCTTCGCGCGCGCAGACTGATGAAGAAGCGGTGAAGGCGATCAATCCATTGGCCAATTCAGAACTTAATTCGGTACTGCAACAGGCGGATCGAATGGGTGTGACTATTTATCCGTTAGCGCTACCTTCTGGTGACCCTAAACGACTACCGCTTCCCGATCCGGTGATCAATGGGATCTATGCAGCCGCGCGCACTCGATTGCAGACACTCGCTGATCGCACTGGTGGGCGGCTGAATGAGATTCATCAATTGCACGAGATGGCGAGGCTTTATGCTGAAGTAGCTGCCAATCTGCGAACGCTATATACGGTGGGTTATCAACCACCTGGGGATCGCAGGCGTGACGGTAAGTGGCGAGAAGTGAAAGTTGAACTCACTTATCCGGAGCTGATTGCGCGCACGAGGCCTGGCTACTACGCAAACTGATATTCGCTGTTCGACCGTAGTGTCTTAATCTTGTAGGGGCGTCCCTCCGTGGGCGCCCTCTACTCTGTTTAAGCTCCAAGGCAATTGGGCGTCCACTGAGGGACGCCAGTACAAATTAGTACTTAGCCATGTTTGACGATCTGGGTGCTGCACTTTAGTATTAACCCCACCTACACGCACCCGTAGCTCAGTTGGATAGAGTACCTGACTACGAATCAGGGGGTCGCATGTTCGAATCATGCCGGGTGCACCATTTTCCCCTAACAAAACGCCAGGAATGACTCCGGCAAGCCCCGCGCAAGGAAGTGAAATGTTCTCTAATTTTTCCTCTAACGCTGACTGAGTGGGCTACTTCAGGCAGTCTGAGGCAGGGGGCAGTTTGGGGGCAGTAAATGGTATCGATTAATGGCTATCCACATAAATGAATTAAACGAAATGTTCGTTGTTGAATGGAATGCAAGGAAAAACAAACTTCAAGTTCGAGTCCTTGGCGAAATGTTGAAAAATAATCTTCTTGCTGCAGTAGAGGCACGAAATTCTGGTTACGTGCCGGTTGCGATTGCACACACAGAGGCAGAAGCCTTAGAGATGTCAAAGCTCATCGCTCCAAAGCTAAAGAATTCGCGGCTTCAACGCGGAGATAGCTTTGACACTCTCGGTTGACTCTGTGCCCTAATTCGCTAATGGAAGCTTGAGAATAAAGGAATTAAGTAACGCTGAGTGCAGGCGTTGTGCAGGTAGTGAAACAGGGTAGGGACTGACTACGAATCAGGGGGTCGCATGTTCGAATCATGCCGGGTGCATCATCATTAACATTTAGCTATCAAAGTTGCGGGCAGCCACTTGGGTGACTGCCTTTTTTTTTCTGTTTGGTGTGCCAACAACGTTCCAGGCGACCTACATATTGAAGATTTGGCTATTCTTCACAACTATCATTCACATCCCAATTGCTGCACCTTGGAGACTAAGCGGAACCGCGGCTACCGAGGTGCTGATTCCCAAGGCGAGAAGTTGAGACGGTTAACTGGTAGCGGAGTTAAAACTCTTTCTAAAAAGCCATCCCATGCTAGGACTATTAACAGTTGAAACGGCTGTTCGCCGAATGGTTGGCCTCGGGCATTGGGAAGTATTCACAAAACGATGCGTGTGCAATCCGCTCACCTGCTGGTCAGTTTCTTTCCATTAAAGGCAGTGAACCCATGAAAGAACCTTTGTTGAACTCTCAGAGATGCATATCCGGTACTCTTAAGTCAGATTGCGGATGTGGTTTGCCGTTTGCTTAGTATGGCAGAAAGCGATAATTCAGCTCTAAAAGCGTACAGA
>JBKPAL010000295.1:0-3224 GCA_046726395.1 Acidobacteriota bacterium | reverse complement strand
AGATTTATTCTCAGGCCCGGACCGCGGACCAGCGTGCGGCCCAACAACGCATGATGGAAATGATTTTTCCGGAAGATCTCAATCGCGATCTGTCGATTAGGAAGGTGATTTAGAACATTCTGGTGTTACGTTCGAGTGGGTCGAGTGGGTTAATTAGGAGTTTTTTCCGTCGTGAATGGAGCGCTTTGGAGCGCCGGCGAACGCGTGTCGGAGTGCTAAGTTATTGAAAACATTGGTAGGCGCGTGCGGATTTGAACCGCAGACCCCTACCGTGTCAAGGTAGTGCTCTACTGTGGGCCAACTCTTTTAGAATCAACCAGCACTAAATTTCTAAGAAAATTTCGCACTGCATGCACTGCATCCACTGCTTCACCTGCATATGCAGCACATTTTTGTGTGCCAATTTGTGTGCCCACTATATACCACGTTTTCTCCAAGCAGGTTCGTCTTTGAACATCATCGCGCTTAAAATCAACAAGACCATCTACATGATTGGTGTTGTCTGCTGGCCCGTCAATCCAGATCAACACTTGAGTTCGGTTCCCAGACAGTTCGTCAGTTAGTTGTCAGTCAACTCTTGGGGCAGGATCTGGACCGAGCAGGCTGGTTCTTGGCCCAACCGGGTGCAATCGGGGACGAGCGAGGTGATGGACCAGACTGCGCCCCGGGCACCGGACGCGAAAGCACTGATCGTAACGCACACGACGATGAAACGGACCGCATCAGCTCCTACTTCAATTTGTACATCTGGGAAAAGAGCTGTTCACTCAGATCGTAGCGCGATCGTTGGGTTCACTTTCGTGGCGCGTCGCGCTGGCACGTAAGAAGCAGCAACTCCCACTGCGATAAGCACAGCAGAAACGCTGACAAACGTTACATAATCAGTCGCGGTCACCCCATAGAGAAGGCTTGCCATCAAACGGGTCAGCGCATATGCCGATATCAATCCTGCCGCTACGCCTATCAATGTCAACGTCAGTCCTTGCCCCAGCACCAACCGCAAAACATCCATTCTTCCTGCGCCAAGCGCCATACGGATTCCTAACTCACGCCTGCGGAGCGTGACTGTGTAATTCATCACGCCATAGACTCCTACCACCGCCAACACCAACGCGACCCCGGCGAAACTGAGCAGCAGCGTCATGTTGAAGCGCCGGCCGGAGAGCGACTCTGTGAGAACTTGCTCCAATGTCTGTATGTTAGTCAGCGCTTGCTCTTTATCAATTGAATAGATCGCCTTCGAAACAGGCTGGACCAGGCTTTCCGGGTTCGAGGCAGTCCGCACCACGAAGCTTATGAAAGGTAGCGCCGCTTGTTTGTATGGCAGATACATCATCGCGGACGCATCGACCTCTAGCCCACTTGTCTTAACATCACCTACTACGCCGACAATCTCACGCGCCCCTTGCTCGAGGTGAAATGACGGCGTTAGCCGCTTGCCGATCGGGTTCTCCCCCGGCCAGAATCGTCGCGCCATTGCCTCGCTAATGATTATGACAGGCACGCTATTATCGCGATCCTGGTCGCTGAAGAAACGCCCCTGTCGCAAAGGGATGCCAATCGCCCGGAAGTAGTCAGGGCTGATGTAACGCGTCTGGGCCATCGGCTGCTCCGCGATTGCCGGTGCGGGTCGGCCTTCGATACTGAAGGGCTGTGTCGATCCACCTCCCGCCAGCGGAATCTTAGTAGTCGTTCCAACAGAAACGACACCAGGCACGGCGCGGATCTGTTCGATCGCTCGCTCAACAAACGCAAGCCGTTGGTGAGGTTCAGAATACCTGATCGGCGTTAAAACGACGCTCATCGTTAACGCATTGCTGGTGTCGAACCCGGGATCGACGTTTTGCAGCTTCCAGAAACTGCGAATCATCAGCCCGGCTCCGATCAGCAGCACTAGTGACAGAGCCACTTCGGAAATTACCAGTGCCTTGCGTGTGTGCTGCTTGATGGGGCTGCCGCCGGTTCGGCCCGAGCCTTGTTTCAGAGTTTCACTGATGCTGGTCCTGGTAAACTGCAAAGCGGGCACGATCCCGATAATGATTCCAGCGGCGAACGAGACCAGAAGGGTAAAGCCCAAGGCCCAAGTGTCGATACCGATATCGCCTGAATTAGGAAGGCTGCCCAGTCGGACCACCATCTTACTTCCCCACACGGCGAGCAGAAGGCCAAGCACTCCTCCACTAACAGCGAGCAGAACGCTTTCGGTAAGCAGTTGCCGGATCAGCCGTGCGCGCCCGGCGCCGAGCGCGATACGCACCGCGATCTCTCTCTGGCGGTTGGCGCCTCTGGCGAGCATCAGGTTCGCGACGTTCGCACAAGCGATCAACAACACGAAGCCCACGGCGCAGAAAAGCACAAGCAGCGCGAGGCGGATATCGCCGACGAGATCCTCACGCAGCGGGATGACCACCGCGCCCCAGCCTTTGTTTTCCTCAGGGTATTGTTGTTCGAGCCTGCTCGAAATCGTACTCATCTCCGCTTGCGCCTGCTCCGGTGAGACGTTCTGCTTTAGACGTGCAATCACGAGGTAGTCATGACTTGATCGGATTTGACGTTCCTTGTCATCCCACGCCAGAGGCACCCATAGCTCAGCCTCTCGCGGAAACTCAAACCCGGCGGGCATGATGCCTACTACGCTGAAACTTCGGCTGTTGATGGTCAGAGTTTGACCGATTATGTTCGGGTTCGCGCCGAAGGCTCGTTGCCACAGTCCGTGACCAATCACAGCGACCTGGTTGCGCCCCGGTCGTTCCTCGTCGGGTGTAAAGGTGCGCCCCTGCAGTGCATTAGTGCGCAACACCGAAAAAAAGTCAGAGGACACAGCGGCGCCGATCAATGGCAAAGGATCATTACTGGTACTCAGACTAAAGCCCGAGTACAAGTAAATCGCCATCTGTTCGAAGGAGCTGCTCTGTGCCTTCCAATCAAGATAGTTCGCGGGAGAAACTGAAAATCTGTCGAGGCCCGGAAAGCTTTGCTGCGGCGGCGTGTGCCACACATCGACGATCCGCGCGGATTCCGGGTAGGGTAACGGCCGCAATAGTAGACCATTTACGACACTGAATATCGCAGTGTTGGCGCCGATCCCGAGTGCGAGCGATAACACGGTTACTACACTGAAAACAGGACTATGGACCAGCGCTCGCACACCAAATCGAACGTCTCGCCACGCGGTTTCTATGAATTGACCCATTCTAATCTCCCTTACTTTTTCGTGAACTTGG
>JBKPAL010000294.1:0-7975 GCA_046726395.1 Acidobacteriota bacterium | reverse complement strand
ATGCACTTTCACCAAACGACGTTAAAGCAGTGAAACAATGGTTCGCTGACTATCTGAACTGGATGACGACGCACAAGTACGGAATAGATGAACGTGAAGCCAAAAACAATCATGGCACGTGTTGGGTGATGCAGGTGGCCGCATTTGCTCGACTGATAGGCAATGAAGAGTTGCTCGGCTATGGTCGCGACCGGTTCAAGACCGTCATTGTGCCAAACCAGATTGCGCTGGATGGTAGTTTCCCTGAAGAACTTCGTCGCACGAAACCGTACGCGTATTCGCTTTTTAATCTGGAGGCGATGGCGATAATTTGCCAGCTCTTATCCACACCTACAGACAACCTTTGGACATTTCAAACGAGTGATGGTCGCGGTATGAAGCGCGCGATGGAATTCATGTTTCCGTTCATTCGCGACAAGAAGACATGGGCTCGTCCGCCGGATGTGATGTACGACGAGCGATGGCCGATGAGGCAGAACAGCTTACTCTTTGCGGGCATCGCGCTAGACAGATCAGATTACGTCGCGTTGTGGCGAACGCTGCCGGCGGATTCAGAAGTTGAGGAAGTGGTGCGAAATTTCTTCATTCGGCAACCCGTGTTGTGGCTGAACTAGAGTCGCAGAAAAATGAAAAACAAGATTCGACTTGTATCGTTGCTGTTGGTTCTCACATTTAGTTCCGGGCAGGTGTTTTCACAGGCCTTGCTCGTCCGTGACACGACACCCAGCGACACTGAGACAAAGGCACAGCACGATAAACGCATGAAGTGGTGGCGCGAGGCGCGATTCGGAATGTTTATTCACTGGGGACTCTATGCAGTTCCCGCGGGTGAATATAAAGGACAGCGTTCAACCAGAATCGGCGAGTGGATCATGGAATGGGCCAATATCCCGCGAGCTGAATATGAGAAATTTGCGCCACAGTTCAACCCGACAAAGTTCAACGCTGCTGAGTGGGTACGAATCGCGAAAGACGCGGGGATGAAGTACATCGTTATTACTTCGAAGCATCACGATGGCTTTGCTTTGTATGACAGCAATGTGAGCAAGTACGACATCGTAGATGCAACGCCCTACCAACGCGATACGATTAAGGCCTTATCCGCTGAAGCAAAGAAGCAGGGATTGAAGTTTTGCTTCTACTACTCAATTCTCGATTGGCACCATCCTTCTCAGTTCGTCGATGCTCCGGGCAAGGATCCGACCGCCGGAAATCGCACGACCAAGATGAAGCCGGGCGGTAAGGAGCAGTATCTTGCGTACATGAAAGAACAACTTCGCGAGCTGATCACGACTTATGATCCTGCTGTGCTTTGGTTTGACGGCGAATGGCAGGACTGGTGGACAGAGGAGGATGGGCAGGAACTCTACAAGTTTGTCCGTGGACTTAAGCCAGACATCGTCATTAACAACCGCGTCGGTCGCGGCCGCCAGGGAATGCAGGGCATGAGCAAAACGGATCGCGTGTACGCTGGCGACTTCGGTACTCCCGAGCAACAGATTCCAGCCAATGGCCTGCCCGGCGTTGATTGGGAAAGTTGCATGACGATGAATACGACCTGGGGTTACAAGTTCTATGACGATCAGTGGAAGTCGTCCGAGATCATCATTCGTAACTTGATTGATATCGCTTCAAAAGGAGGGAACTACTTGCTCAATGTTGGGCCAACGGCTGAAGGGCTGATACCTGGACCAAGCGTCGAGCGTTTAGCCCAAGTAGGCAAATGGATGCGAATCAATGGTCAGGCGATATATGGCACGACAGCTAGTCCGTTCCCAACTCAGCTAAACTTTGGTCGCGCTACCAGTAAGCCTGGTGTCGTATATCTTCACGTCTTTGACTGGCCTACTGATGGCAAGCTAGCTGTTCCCACATTTGAAAAGCGAGTGCGTCGCGCACATTTGCTCGAAACTTCTGAGGGCCGGCTGAAAGTAGATCAGACGGCTGACACACTCGAGATCCAAGGGCTGCCAGCAACTGCGCCCAACAAGGTTGCCACAGTGATCGTCTTAGAGCTTGAGAAATGAACCAGTGGTTGAGCGGACGAATATGTCAGTAACAATCACAGATGTGACGGTCCTCGATATTCGCTTTCCAACATCACGAGCGTTGGACGGCTCAGACGCGATGAATCCTGATCCTGACTATTCGGCGGCGTACGTCATACTCCATACCGATGCGCCAAATTCTCTTGCGGGTCACGGTCTTACTTTCACGATTGGACGCGGCAACGACTTGTGTTGTGCAGCGATCGACTTAATCGCCGCGCCGTTGAAAGGTCAATCGGTCCACCGATTAAGAAAGGACCTCGGTGCCTTTTGGAATTCGTTAACAGCCGACAGTCAACTGCGGTGGTTAGGTCCTGACAAAGGAATCGTGCATCTCGCGATAGCTGCGGTCGTAAATGCTGTCTGGGATCTTTGCGCCAAGCTCGAAAACAAACCGCTGTGGAAAATGCTGGTTGACATGTCTTCCGAAGAGATTGTTTCGCTCGTTCCATTCCGCTACATCACGGATGCGCTCGCTCCGGATGAAGCGGCCGACATTCTCAAACGACAAGAGAAGACAAAACGTGAGCGTGAAGCCGAGATGCGTGACCACGGTTACCCGGCGTACACAACCTCGGCAGGATGGCTTGGTTATTCGGATGAGAAGATCCGCGGGTTGATAAGACAGTCTCTGGCCGAAGGTTGGACTGCGTTCAAGATGAAGGTGGGACGCAATCTCGATGAGGACGTTCGCCGTGCTCGACTGATCCGACAAGAGATCGGATGGGAACGCACATTGATGATGGACGCAAACCAGGTGTGGGATGTGGACCAAGCGAAAGAGTGGATGGAGAGCTTGCGTGAATTCAAACCACTCTGGATCGAAGAACCAACGAGTCCAGACGATGTTCTGGGTCATGCGGAGATTCGTCGAGCTGTTTCACCGATCGGCGTAGCTACAGGTGAGCATTGTCAGAACCGAATTTTGTTCAAGCAATTCTTGCAAGCGTCAGCAATGGACTTTTGCCAAATAGATAGTTGTCGACTCGGGGGTGTGAACGAAGTCATCGCGGTGTTGTTAATGGCGGCGAAGTTTAATGTTCCGGTTTGTCCGCATGCAGGAGGTGTAGGTTTGTGCGAGTACGTGCAGCACCTGTCGATATTTGATTACATTGCCGTGAGTGGTTCGTTGGAGAACAAGCGAATCGAATACGTGAACCACTTGCACGAGCACTTCCTGGATCCGGTGATCGTGGAGCAAGGTAGGTATCGCGCGCCATCGATGCCGGGATATAGCATCGAGATGAAACCGGAATCACTGAAGCGGTATCAATTTCCAGATGGAGAGGCCTGGAAAGAATTTTAGCCGCAGATTAAGGCAGGATGAGATGGAACTCCATTTTCCATTCGTCATTTGACATTTCTCATTTGGTCTACTCTGTGCGTTCTCCGTGTCTCGTGTTCTTTTACTTGAGCCCTCATCCGCGCTTAAGAACAGCACAGAGGCACGGAGTCACAGAGAACGCACAGAGAGGAACGAGATGACCAAATGAGAAATGTCAAATGACAAATGGAAAATGGTTCGACCTCTCACTCCGCAGTTAAGTTTCTATGACGATCGAACTTCAAGTAGCTCTGATAAGTGGTCCGGCTTACGATCCCTTGTATGCCTCGCTGCCGACGTTTGAAGCGTCAACAAGTACCCGAGTGCGCGTGGAGTTCTCTGGCGATCACCCCGCACTGAATCGACATCTTGCGCAACTAGCCGAAGTTCCTTACGACCTTGTCTCGACCCACACAAAGTACGCACCGTCGCAGTTGAGGTTTCTGGCAAGGCTCGATGATCTCTTGTCACCCGCTGATCTGGAGGACTTCGTTCCATTACTGTTGGAACTTGCGAGGGTTGATGGTTACCTCTTCGGCATTCCACGAAACATCGATGTTCGATTGCTGCACTATCGAACCGACCTGATCTCGGTACCACCGAAAAGCTGGGACGAGCTATTAGACCTCGCTCGAAAACACAACCAGCCACCCGAGCATTATGGGTTCGTCTTTCCCGGACGTGAGTCGGGATTGTTTGGCACCTTCTTCGAACTGGCAGAAATGGCCGGAGCGCGTTTATTTCCGGGCGATTTGGTTCCCGATATTCAAAATGAGGGCGGCCGGTGGGCCCTGGGATTATTACAGCAGCTATATATAGAAGGACTCGTGCCGCGCGAAATCCCCGAATGGCACTACGACAAAGTGCACGAGTGCTTCCGGAACGGCCATTCTGCGATGGTCGGCGATTGGCCCGGTTATTACGGACTGTATAGAGACAAAGCGGTTTCACCGGTGGCGGAACGGTTCGCTGTCGCGAGGTATCCTGTTGGGCCAGCGGAGAAGTCACTCGCTTACGGTGGCGGTCACACGTTCGCTTTGACACGCACTGGAATAAACAAACCTGAGGCTCGCGAGTTACTAATGTTTCTAACGGACGCTGAGCGACAACTGATCGAAGCACGAAACGGCTGTGTGCCGGTGCGCCGGTCAGTAATGCGACAGATACAAAGTGAGGCGGACGGTCGAAACGGCGAGAGGTTGTCGTTGCTTGAAGATGTAATCGCGAACCACATTCTCGTGCCACCGAAGTTCGCGCGTTATCCCGAAGTCGAAGATGTTTTGTGGCACACGGTCCAAAAAGCGTTTACTGGTGAGTTGCAAGTAGATGAGGCGCTTCACCGAATGACTGAAGAGATAAAACTTATCGTCAGCAAGAACGTCGATAGGTCAGTAATCAGTGGTTATTAGTTCGTCGTTGTTTAATCGTTAGCGACTAATTGATTAGTGTTAGTCCGTGTGATTTGGCCTTGCACAAAAAGTAGCGAGTATGATTGGAGCAACTCAGTAATACAGAACCGGGAGCCGTAGCGACCGGATGCCACACTCAGCTAAATAGCAGAAGGAACTCGCAAAAATCGAAGTATGTTGACCGTAGCATCCGGTCGCTACCGCTTCCGGTTCTGTAATCGGTTGTTGAGGTCTACACCTTGCGACTTTCTGTGCAAGCCGTGTGATTTCGTGGATCCGATCTTCTCAAGACGATCCACGAAATAATTGGAGAACCAGGAAAGAGCTGAGATGAAACCAGCGATGACCAACCAAGACCAAAGACCAAAGACCCAAGACCAACTGAGAGGAAAAACATTCCTCCTGACTGGTGCCTACGGTTTCATTGGCTCATGGATCGTGAAACAGCTGTTGGCTAGTGATGCTCGAGTCGTGATTTTCGATCTTTCAGATGGTGCGCACCGACTACGCCTGATCATGGAAGATGAGGAGATTGCCCGTGTTACTCCGGTACAGGGCGATATCGTCAATCGTGATGCTCTATCAGAGGTGCTCGACAAGTTTTCTGTGACCAATCTCATTCATCTTGCCGGATTGCAGGTGCCAGTTTGTCGAGCAGACCCTCCGCGAGGCGCACTCGTGAACGTGGTTGGAACCATCAATGTCTTTGAGGCGGCTCGGCGAGTGGGTCAGCAGATTAACAACGTGGTCTATGCGAGTTCTGCCGCAGTCTTTGGTAAAACCGAGAACGGTCGCGTTGTAAGCGAACGAGATGAACCGGAGTCCTCATCACATTACGGCGTTTTCAAGCGCTGCAATGAAGGAAATGCGCGCGTCTACCATCTCGATCACGGAGTCAACAGTATCGGACTCCGTCCATTGACAGTTTACGGAGTGGGCCGGGATTTCGGGCTGACCTCTGATCCTACCAAAGCGATGAAGGCTGCAGTCGTCGGTCGCCCGTTTCATATTCGGTTTGGAGGTCGCAGCGATTTCCAGTACGTGCGAGACACGGCTTACGCGTTCGTTGCTGCAGCCACATCGAGTCTCAACGGAGCGCACGTTTTCAACTTACATGGAGATTCAGTGCATCTGTCAGATGTCGTAACGGAAATCGAACGCCTTTGTCCGGATGCCAGCGGAACAATCACTTATGATGAAGAGCCACTCGCGATTCCTGCTGAGCTTGATGATTCTGCAATCAAGGCTGCTTTAGGTTCGTTACCAAAGACTCCCTTGTCACAGGGTGTGCGAGAAACAATTGAAAGATTCGGCGTGCTTGCAAGAGAAAGCCGGCTTGATACGGCGGACCTGGACCAATAAATCGGAGAACAAAATGAAGCGACTTAACCTCGTACTCATGATCTTAGTAGTTGGTGTAACTACCTTTTTCGGTGTCTCCTGCAATCGACAATCTCAAGCCGGTTCGAAAAAGGTTATCGCAGTGATACCAAAAGGTGTTTCGCACTTCTTCTGGCAAAGCGTTCATGCGGGCGCAGACGCAGCTGCAAAGGATTTGAATGTCGAGATCATGTGGAATGGACCGGCACAAGACACGGATTATGCCGGCCAGATAAATATCGTCGAAGACGCGATCAACCGTAGGGTCGATGGCATCTGCGTTGCTCCTTCTCACAAAGACGCATTAGTGCCGATAGTCGAGCGGGCCCAGCGCGAGAATATTCCTGTAACGATTTTTGACTCTGGAATTGGTACTGAGAACTTCACTTCGTATGTGGCAACAGACAATCGACAGGGCGGTCGTGTTGCTGCCGAGCGTCTCGCAGAGAAGCTTGGGGGTAAAGGAAAGATTGCTATCCTGGGAGTAAAAGCAGGATCAGTTTCGACTGACGAAAGAGAAGCAGGATTCCAGGAAGTAATCAAGCAGAAGTATCCGGGAATAGAGATCGCGGATTTTAAGTATGGAGAGTCAGACCGCGCGCGTTCGCTCGATCGCGCGACTGACATTCTGACTGCAAATTCAGATTTGAATGGCTTCTTTGCTTCAAACGAGTCCTCCACTGTGGGTGTAGTCCAGGCGATCAAGCAGAAGGGGTTGAGTGGAAAGATCGTCCTGGTGGGCTTCGACTCAAGTCCGAACTTGATTGACGATCTGAAAGCGGGGGCGATCGATTCGCTGGTTCTACAGAATCCTTACAAGATGGGTTATGAAGCAGTAAAGTCGATGGTGATGAAACTCAATGGGCAGACTCCAGAGCGCAAGGTCGACACAGGTGTGAAGCTTTTGACGAGGGAGAATTTGGATACTCCCGAGATGCAGCAGCTTTTGAAAGTTAGTGGGCAATGATGGGCTTTGGTCTTGGGTCTTTGATCTTAGTCCGTTGTCCGTTTGTCAGTAGTCCGTTGTTCGTGTTGTTTCGTGTCATTTCGTGGATCTTTTTTGAACGTTCGAGACAAGACGATCCACGAAATCACACGAAGCAACACGAAACATACTATTCACCGCAAGCCGACACGAACGACGGATTATTGACAACGGACCACTGACAACGGACTACTGACAACTGACAACGGACCACTGACAACGGACTAAGACCAAAGACCCAAGACCAAAGAAGAGATGTCACTCCAATCCACAGCACTCGAGATGCAGGACATCACCAAAGCCTTCGCCGGCAACACCGTGCTCAATCGTGTCAATCTAATCGCGCGCAGTGGGGAGGTCCATGCACTCGTCGGAGAAAATGGCGCAGGCAAGTCGACGCTGATGAAAGTGCTGGCTGGAGTCTATCAGCCCGATGGTGGCGAGATACTCATCGATGGTCATGCCGTCAAACTCACTCGACCGGCAGATGCTCTCGCCCTGGGTATCGCGATGATCTATCAGGAGTTGTCACTCGCTCCACATCTCACCGTAGCTGAGAACATATTCCTTGGACGAGAACCGCTCAGTTTTGCCGGAGTTATCAATAAGCGTGCAATGAATGAGCAAGCGGCCAGTCTACTGAACGATTACGGCTTCAAACTCAATCCGCGCTCTTCGGTGAAATCGCTGAGCGCTGCTGAACGTCAACTGGTAGAAATCGCGCGCGCGACTTTAGAAGCAAAGCGAGTGATAGTCATGGACGAACCAACGTCCTCGTTAACTGCACAAGAGGTCCAGGATCTATTTCGATTGATCCGACAATTAAAAG
>JBKPAL010000293.1:0-4400 GCA_046726395.1 Acidobacteriota bacterium | reverse complement strand
GCCTTCTTTATTTCATCCGGCTTTTTGTTGAAATATCAATGACTCGCGCGAAGAATTTATCCACGTTCCTGCGATTTCTTCCCAGATCGAAAAGTATCTCGCTGTAAGCGCTATGGCTTTCAGCTTCAATAACTCCTCCCGGTAAAAACCTAACTTTGAAAACATGGTGCCACGACCAATGGGCTGTTGGAACCTCCGCTTCAAAGTCCTTGCCCCACAGAACCTTATACCGCCAGCCGAGATCTTCGAGTGCAGATCTCACCACCGCGAACAACTCATCTGGCGAACCATTGAATGTGCGACGCTGTGAATATTTGGGATATGGGAATCCAAATGCCATAACGTCAGCTGAGACCGCCTCCGACCAACTCGACCGAAACTTGATACTTGATAACCGGGGCCAGACACCGTTATCGGTGCTGTACTTGCTGGCATACCTTGGCCTGGCACGCGCTGCAGCGCTGACGGGCGACGTGAGCAAAAGCCGAAAGGCATCTCAAGATTTTCTCGCTCTTTGGAAAGATGCTGATTCTGACCTCACTGTTCTGCAAGAAGCCAGGCTTGACGACCACTGAGACTCTGGCGGTCCCAGCCCGGACAGGGCTAGAATGTGCCGCACGAGTTCACCCAATCCGGCGTTGCCCGACTCCGAGCGCCGCCCCCGCCATGCCGATCACCACCGGCGCACGCCTCGGCCGCTATGAAATCCGATCCCTCCTCGGCGCGGGCGGTATGGGAGAAGTTTACCTGGCGCAGGATACCCAACTGGACCGTAACGTTGCCGTAAAAATTCTGCCTGCCGATGTCGCTCGCGACCAAACGCGTATGCGCCGTTTCGTCCAGGAAGCTAAAGCCGCATCAGCGCTCAATCATCCGAACATCGCGCACATTTACGAAATCGGAGAAGTGGAGGGCGGGAGTTTCATCGCGATGGAGCACGTCGAAGGACAAGCTCTTGATGACTTAATCAGAGGTCGCCAACTCGATACGGAGGAGATTATTCTGATCGGCATTCAAGTCGCGGATGCGCTCGCCGAGGCTCACGCGAAAGGCATCACGCACCGCGACATCAAACCCTCAAACATCATGATCACGACCCGCGGCGACGTTAAGGTGCTTGATTTCGGCTTAGCGAAAGTCGCGCGGTCAGTGGAGCACGCAGTTCCGACCAGCGACGTGACCACGCAGGCTAAGACCGCGCCGGGAGTGGTGATGGGCACGGCACAATATATGAGTCCGGAGCAGGCATTGGGACGAGAAGTTGACCACCGCACGGACATCTTCTCTGTGGGCGTGACGCTCTATGAGATGGCGACCGGTAAACTGCCTTTCTTCGGCGCAACAGTGACCGAGATTATTGACCGCATCGCACACGCACAACCGGAAGCGATTGCCCGCTTGAACTACAACGTGCCAGGGGAGCTTGAACGAATCATCCGGAAGTGCTTAGAAAAGGACCGAGAGCGACGCTACCAGTCGGCCCGCGATCTTCATGTTGATCTGAAGAATTTCAAACGCGATAGCGACTCAAGCGCGGTCACTGTCGAGGAAGCAGTACCTCAGCAGCGACCCAAGATCAGTCGCCTGAGTTTTATCGCCAGCGCTTTAGTAGTCCTTGCGCTGGTTGGCATTGGGCTTTATTTCCTTAGTCGGCGCGACGACGCTGCAGGTAATGTCATAGATTCAATCGCCGTCCTGCCGCTCGTCAACGCGAGCGCTGATCCAAACACGGATTACATTTCAGATGGCATCACGGAGAGCCTCATCAACAGCCTTTCCCAGTTGCCCAAGATGCGCGTCATGGCGCGCACGACAATGTTTCGCTATAAGGGCCGCGAAGTGGACCCCCAAAAGGTCGGGCTCGAGTTGGGTGTGAAGGCCGTGCTGACAGGTAAAGTTCTTCAGCGTGGAGACAGTTTGATCATCCAGGCGGACTTAGTGGATGTCGCCGACGGGTCGCAATTATGGGGCGAGCAATATAACCGAAAGTTCTCAGACATCCTCGCGGTGCAGGGAGAAATGGCAAAGCAAATCTCACAGAAGTTACGCATGAGGCTGACGGGTGAAGAACAGCAGCGAGTGACGAAGAACTACACAGAGAACACCGCAGCTTATCAACTTTATCTGAAGGGCCGCTACTTCTGGAGCAAGCGGACAGAAGAGGGCCTTAACAAAGCCACCGAGCACATCCAGCAGGCCATTGATATGGACCCAAATTACGCTCTGGCTTATGTCGGTTTGGCGGACTGCTACAACCTACTTGGTTTCTACAGTGTGCTTGAGCCAAAGGAAGCATTTCCAAGAGCGAAGGCAGCGGCAACAAAGGCTCTGGAAATAGATGACACGCTCGCAGAAGCTCATGCTTCGCTGGGTTATATCAAACTTTTTTATGACTGGGACCTGACAAATGCGGAGAGCGAACTCAAGCAAGCCATTGAGTTAAACCCAAATTACGCGACCGCTCACCACTGGTATGGGGTGTACTTACAGTTTGTGGGGCGATTCGACCAAGCATTGGTAGAAATGAGGCGAGCCTTAGAGTTTGACCCACTCTCGCCTTCCATCAATGCGAACGTAGGATGGCCTCTCTACTACGCGCGTCAGTACGATCAAGCGATAGAACAATTCCAGAAAGCGATTGAAAGAGACCAGAGTTCGCCTCTGCCACACCACTGGCTTGCCATGGTCTATGGACAAAAGGGCATGTATGAGCAGGCCATCACAGAGTATCAAAAAGCGCTTGATCTTTCTGGAAGCAGGTCGAGAATAGTGGCAGAACTCGGATACATCTACGCGGTGTCAGGAAAGAGAGGCGAGGCGCAAAAGGCACTTGAAGAGTTGAAAGAGCTATCTGGGCGACGCTATGTCTCATCATTTTACATAGGATTAATCTACATGGGTCTTGGCGAGAAGGATCAAGCGTTCGCATCGTTTGAAAGGGCTTATGAAGAGCGTTCTCCCAGATTAATCGACCTTAAAGTTGATCCGATCTTCGACCCTTTGCGTTCGGACCCACGCTTCGCTGAACTCCTGCGCCGCGTCGGGCTCCCGCAGTAACCGCTAATTCCCTTCACAATAAACGCACCGTCCCAGTGTTCTGTCTCAATAAGTAGATGTATCGGTCGACCCGCGTGCGTTCCGAAGCAGCTGTTCGGGAGCTTGGCGTTGATTTTCCTATAGAGATTAGAGGCACGTTTTGGATCTGGCGTCTCGAACCGATCTGCTACTACGGCCCCGATCAAGAGAAGAGGATTGCTGAGCTCAGTCTCAAGAAGTTGAGCCGACTCGGATGTTTCTCCGAACTTGCGATAGACATCATCGACAGTAGACATTTCGTCTCTATTTCGCCCAACGGACTTCAGCGGCGCGCCTACGCAGCGGTTAGGCTACAAGCATTAGCATTACATTAGGCATTTTACAGTCATGTTTTGTCGACGATGCAGGACGAGGCGAGGGCACAGATGGAACTGATGCCTTACGGCTGAAACCCCCTCGGACACATTAAAGGGTTCGGGTTAGCAAAACACTCGCTCACGATACGCACAGAAACCGAGAAGTTCGCCACGATCAACCTGCCTGTAAGTGATTGCGAGGATTGGTGGAGCCGAGGGGGATCGAACCCCTGACCTCATGACTGCCAGTCATGCGCTCTCCCAGCTGAGCTACGGCCCCTAGAAGTGAAAATAACTGTGGTATTCGCTACGCCAAGAAATGATTTGTTAGCTTGGCTATTGCTGGCGAGAGGCAAGATTAACGTGCGGTATTAACATCGTCAAGCGACATCGCTGGTATGTGAGGTCACCGAAACGCGGTAGCGTCGCGTCATCTCGTGCCGATTTCCGATTGCCGCAGATCACCCGCCCTGCTGCGTTTCGGTGCTGACCTGTTATCCGCCAACTATTTAGTTCTGCGCGTGGCCGAGTAGATCGCTAGTGCGGCTCCGACAACTAGTAAAGCACTTCCACCGATCACTCGCCCGTAATTCGGTACTTCTCGTATCTCAGAAGATGTGATCACGACCGCATGGGAAGGCTCGAGGAAGAGAGCTCGATAAGCGATGACACCTCCGATCGCTGCAATGACAATTCCTATGATCGTAAAGAGTATCTTCGACATTCGCAGTTCAATCCTCTGTGGTTCTCTGTGCCTCCGTGCCTCTGTGGTGCCCTTGTGTGCGAATGACTCTCAAGCATGAGAGAACCAAGAGCCGGAGAGAAAGCACAAAGAGAAGTTTACCTTCCCTTAAAAGCCGGCTTTCGTTTTTCCAGAAACGCTTTCACGCCTTCATCTTTGTCTTCGGTAGAAAAACACAGAGCGAACAGATCCACTTCGCGCCGGAGACCTTCGTCGAGATTAGAGCGCGACGCAAGCTTCACGGCCTCTTTCGCCAGCCTCAGTGC
>JBKPAL010000292.1:0-4212 GCA_046726395.1 Acidobacteriota bacterium | reverse complement strand
AAGGCCATCGGCACGCAGGAAGAACTGCGAGCTTATCTTGAGCGTGCCGGCGTGCCTGCGACTCAATCGAGTGTCTCAAGAGATCTAGAGGAACTTGGGGTCGTGAAGCACCACGGCCGCTACACGGTACCACGTTCGAACGGTGCGGGGGCGCGAGGACTGCTGGGTCTCAGCTTATCAGGCACCAATCTCGTGGTTGCCAGAACCGAGCCGGGCCTGGCTTCAGCGGTAGCAGTACAGATAGACGCCGCGTCGATTCCGGAAATTGTCGGAACTCTTGCCGGTGAGGACACGATCTTCATCGCCGTAATTGATGAGAAAGGTCAGAAAGCTGCACTGAAGAAAGTTTGGGAATTGATGGAATAGATCTTGGTCTTTGGTCTTTGGTCTTAGGACTTTGGTCTTCGACCTTCAACGCACATCAGCGATCAAAGACCTAAGACCCAAGACCTAAGACCAATATTGACGATACACAATGACAACAAATCCTAAAAAGATCGTTTTAGCTTACTCCGGAGGGCTTGATACTTCCGTAATGCTTCGCTGGTTGCGAGACAAGTACCAGTGCGAAGTCATTTGCTATTGCGCCGATGTGGGCCAAGGTGAAGAACTGGACGGACTCGAGGCAAAAGCGATCAAGACTGGCGCTTCGAAACTTTACGTTGAAGATCTCAGAGAAGAGTTTGTTCGCGACTACGTGTGGACAGCACTCAAAGCGAACGCCGTGTATGAAGGCGTTTATCTACTCGGGACTTCTCTTGCACGACCGGTGATCGCCAAGCGACAGATCGAAATCGCGCAACGAGAAGGCGCAGATGCGGTATCCCATGGCGCCACTGGTAAAGGGAATGACCAGGTGCGTTTCGAACTCACCTTCTATGCGCTTCAGCCGGATATCAAAGTCATCGCTCCTTGGCGCGAGTGGGAGTTCAAAGGGCGAAGTGATCTCATCGCGTATGCCAGAGAGCACGACATCCCCGTAACGGCGACGCATGAAAAACCCTACTCGACGGATCGCAACCTGATGCACATCTCGTTCGAGGGCGGCGTGCTCGAAGACCCGTGGCGAGAGCCTCCCGCGGACATGTTTCAACTAACTCGATCTCCCGAAGACGCGAAGGCAGAAGCTGAATACGTGGAAATCTCTTTCGAGAAGGGCGAACCCGTAGCGGTTAACGGTCAAAAGCTCCGGCCTGTTGCGCTTCTGGAGACTCTGAACAAAGTCGCCGGCGCTCATGGAATTGGTCGAGTAGACCTCGTTGAGAACCGTTTCGTGGGTATGAAATCGCGCGGCGTTTATGAGACTCCGGGTGTCACGATTCTTCAGGCTGCACATCGCGCGCTTGAGTCGATAACTCTCGACCGGGAAGTGGTCCACCTACGTGATTCGCTGGGCGTGAAGTTCGCGGAATGTATCTATTACGGATTCTGGTTTGCGCCCGAGTTTGAGCTACTTCGAAAGATGGTAGATGAAACTCAAACTAACGTTACAGGCGACGTGCGACTAAAGCTCTATCGCGGCAACACGACAGTCGTAGGGAGAAGATCACCGAAGTCTCTTTACGACGAAAACATCGCCACCTTTGAGGCAGACACGGTGTACAACCAGCGCGATGCGGAAGGCTTTATTAAATTGAATGCATTGCGACTCAGATTGAGAGGTGCTCACGTAGCACACTCTGCAACTCAGTAGTTAGGTGGCAGGAGTATCGGGGTTAATTGCAGATATGAGATTGGTTTGAAAGTTCAATGCAATCAAAGTTGAGCGGCGGTAAACCGCACTTTCTAACCATGAGACTTTTAGAGTTCAAGGAAGAGACGACGTTGAAAGGCTTTCAAGGAGTGAAGAGAGCGCAGTCAACTTGAGAGTCTCATGGTTAGGAAGGGCGGTTTACCCCGCTCGAGAATAAACGTAGCCCAGTGTTAAAGAAACCCTGCTAGCTTTGGGAGACTTGCTGACATGAATCAGATCAATGACGTGAACATCAATGTGGTCGAGATCGACAAGATCGGCTCCGCGACCTCGCCATTGAGTCTCAATAGAACCGTCGCGGTAAATCCTAGCGCGGCAAAACCGTCGGCGGGTGATGTCGTCGCGGTCCGTGCGCTCACCGATAGCGCTACATACAACATGCTCGAACTGCCCACCGGTCGTCTTGCCAAGATCAACCCCGGTGACCTGTTGTTGGGTGTGTTAGGTCGAAGACGAGCCTTGAAGGGCTTCGTCGGCGATGTTCCCGAAAGTGTCCAGGCTGGCGACCACCTGCATCTCTTGAACATGGGTGGCGTTATTGGTTTGTGCACCGGACATCATTCGAGTCTGGGCGATGCGATCCAAGTCGAGGTGATCGGACTTGTCTGTGATGAAGATGGTGCGGTTCTGAACATCGCAGATGCAGCGCTGCCATCACAAACGACACTTGGCCCAACTGCTCCCCTGGTGCTGATCGCAGGTACGAGCATGAACAGCGGCAAAACGTATGCGGCCACGGAATTGATCAAGCAGGCCGCTCGCGTGGGTTTCAGAGTCGCCGCCGCAAAGCTATCCGGAGTTGCTTGCCTACGCGATACCTTGAATATGGCCGATCACGGTGCAATCGTTACGGCGAGCTTTCTAGACTGTGGCTTGCCTTCAACCGTGGATGCCGGCGATCTCGCTCCCGTGGCCAAAGCAATCATCGCCCGGCTGAACGAGACGAATCCTGATCTCATTGTAATCGAGATGGGCGACGGAATTCTCGGAGGCTATTCAGTCGAGACGATCTTCGACGATCGAGAACTGCGCGAAGCAATAGCAGCTGTCGTCTTCTGTGCATCCGATTACGTTGGAGCCTGGGGCGGACTTGAATTGTTGCGTCGTCGTGGAATCGAGATAGACCTGATTGCTGGCTCGGTCACTGATTCGCAGATGGGCCAGGACTATATCGAGCGCGAGTTTGGAGTTCCAGCGGCCAACGCGAAACGCAACGGTCAGCTCTTGTTTGAGCGGATCAGGTTGAAGCTCGAGGCTGCCAACCTCGAACCTGTAGCAAGTTAAAGGCGTCTTCTCCGGAACATCGCCACTGCAAGTATTAGAAAGACGATGCCGACGTACAGCAGAGTTCGTTGACCGGATGCGCCCAGAACGACAAACACAATTCCGATAACCAGAAATGGAGCGTATTTGTACCGCATAGTGGTTCTCCCTGGTTTGGGATTGAGTTAAGGCGTCATTAGTTTCGCACGCGGAGTGAAAGATAGAAAGATGGAATCGAAGAAGATCAGCGTTGGAATTATGGGCGGCTCGGGTTACGGCGGCTCGGAGTTGCTCCGGATTCTGTTACAGCACCCGAACGTTGATGTTGCATTCGTCACAGCTAACGAACATGCGGGTAAACCTGTCGGCGAAGTGCACCGCAATCTCTTTGGCTTGACGGAACTGAACTTCATTCCTGTTCCCGAGGACGTCAAGAGTTTAGAAAGCGTTGATTGCTTATTTCTCGCGCTACCACACGGACAGGCGTTGGATATCGTTCCTTCTTTACCTGAGTCAGTGAAAGTGATCGATCTCTCCGGCGATTTTCGTTTGCGCGACAAGAACGAGTTTGAAGAGCATTACGGACGTCAGCACACAGCCATGGAGTTGCAGGCAGGTTTCGTATACGGACTGACAGAGACTAATCGCAAGACGATTTCTCAAGCACGTCTAATCAGCAACCCAGGCTGTTTTGCGACCGCCACAATTCTCGGTGTGGCACCTTTGGTCGCTGCAGATGTCATTACGGGCAGAGTGGTCGTCGATGCGAAGACAGGTTCGTCAGGCTCCGGCGCAAAAGCAGCGGCAAATACTCATCACCCGCAGCGAATGAACTCTTTTTATGCTTACAAGCCTTTCCAACACCAGCATGTACCGGAGATCGAGCAGGAGTTGCGTTCTGTAGGCGACTGGACCAGTGAATTGATCTTTATGACGCACTCTTTGCCAGTCTCGCGCGGCATCTTTGCATCCATCTACGTTGAAGCGCGAAAACAGTTTTCTGATGAAGAGCTGCGGTCGCTGTTCGCTGAGTTCTATCGTGATGCTTTCTTCGTTCGACTGGTTAAAGGCTCTCCCGACATTAACTGGGTCAAGACCACAAACTTCTGCGACATTGGTTTCGCCACGCGTGGCTCGCAAGTTGTGATCTTCTCGGCGTTGGACAATCTGGTAAAAGGTGCAGCCGGGCAGGCGGT
>JBKPAL010000291.1:0-4910 GCA_046726395.1 Acidobacteriota bacterium | reverse complement strand
AGAGAGTCAAGAATCATCGGCACCTTATCGCCACGTTCATCTACTTCCGACGCGAGCGTTAGTGCACGTTCCAAAGCCTCCTGCGCGCGAACCCATTGACCAATGAGAATTAGATTGATGCCGAGGTTGTTGTAACCATTCGCGGCGCTGGTTTTGTGATCGGTACGCTCGTAGTAACTGATCGCCTTTTCGAGATACCGGATCCCTTCTTGTGGCCGTTTCAGAAACCAGCAGGCCCCAGCCATGTTTGAGTAGATTCGCCCAAGCGTATAACTCGCTGGTCGATCACCGATCAACTTCAAAGCTTGCTCGAAATTGTCCAATCCCGATTCGTAATTGCCTTCTTGAATGTCGGCCAGCGCAATTCCGAAATAGGCTTCGGTTAGGCCGCGCCACTCGCCAGTTTGTCGAAAGTTCTCAAGAGCACGCTGTGCGTAGTCTCGGGCTATAGGGTATTCGGTAATGTTGCGGTAGACGCGTGCGAGAGCAGCGTAGATGGGACCAAGTTTAGGATCGTTTTCTGGTGAGTCACGTAAGGCTGCCTTGAGAATTGCGATCGCTTTAGGATGATCACCGTTGTAGTTGTACGCGAGGCCAATCTGAACCTTGAGTGATTGAACAGCGTTTTCATCCAGTTTCGTTCGTGACTCTGGCGATTCATACATCGAGACTGCCGCGAGCGATTCTCGATAATGTCCCTGCATCTCGAGTGCGGTCGATAGTGCGCATCGTGCGAGTGCGAGTATTGATGGATGGCTGCGAGCTGCGGAGATCAAAGAGGCTAGTCGACTTCTAGCTTCAGCGGACAATCCCTGGTCGAGTAATGAGTTTACCTCGTCCAGTTCTTCCATAAGGCGTTCGTTGGATACTGGCCCAGATCGCGAACGCAAGCGCACGCGTGCGTCCGCAAAATCAACCACACCACGGCCGGAGGAGGCTTCATCTGCGACCGGACCCTTAGATCCTGAGTCGACACGTTTAGTCATTTAACTCTTATAGAAGCTCAATGAACTTTGTTTTTCATCGCATTCGGATGGCGGGTGGGAGGTTGGTGCGGTGACCGAAATCACCCTTGCCGCTGCACCTAAAGAGCTTGGACGGTGGCGAATTTAACACATACAGCCAATGTCGTCCACACTTAGCTAGTTTTCACGGAGTGGGCGATACAACAGCATCACAAGTGCTTCGAGTCGTGACTTAGAGATCTCCTTCGACGGTAATGCTGGTCAACTCGATGCCAATTCTGCCGATGAAAAGGAGTGCACGGATCCGTTCTCCCGGCGCTGGATTGCTGTCTAGCATTAGCGGAAACGAACGGTCACGCGCTATATCTATGTTCAGCTAAATCGCATGACTAATAGACGTATCTCGTTAACTTGACGAACTTTAGGGCGGTAGCTATCATCCCCGTTTCCGTCTCCAGCGGGGGACTTCGTCTATAGCACCATGTTTGAGTCCCTTTCTGACAAGCTTAAACGCACGCTAAAGAATCTGCGGGGTGAAGGGGTTCTGACGAAGGAACACGTGGACGCGGCGCTACGTGAGATCCGCCTCGCACTGCTGGAAGCCGACGTTAACTTCAAGGTTGCGAAGGACTTTATAGCGTCCGTTAAGGAGAAGGCTGAGGGACAGCAGGTTTGGCAGGAACTTAAACCCTCCGAACAGGTAGTCAAAATTGTCTACGATGAACTCGTCGAGTTGTTGGGTGGACAATCTTCGCGATTGGTCTTTACCAAGCAAATTCCGAACGCAGTCATGGTGGTCGGACTACAAGGTTCCGGCAAGACGACCTCAACGGGAAAAATAGCGCGCTGGTTGGCCCTGAATCAGGAACGTAAGCCCCTCTTACTGTCCGTTGACGTTTATCGGCCAGCGGCTCGTGAACAATTGAAGGTCATCGCAAAGGCGACTGGCCAGCAGATCTTTGAAGAACCCGAAGTTAACGATCCTTTGACGCTCGTGCGTGATGCTTTCAAGCACGCCCAGCAAACAGGATTCGACACCCTCTTAATCGACACCGCCGGCCGTTTGCACATTGACGATGCTCTTATGGAGGAGTTGGTGTCCATAAAAGGTGAGACGCGTCCAGCGGAGATTCTCTTCGTCGCCGATGCCATGACTGGTCAAGACGCAGTCAAGTCGGCGGAGGAATTTCACCGGCGAGTTGGGATTACCGGCGTGATCCTGACAAAGATGGATGGTGACGCCCGCGGAGGCGCCGCCTTATCGATCAAGCAGGTTACTGGACAGCCGGTTAAGTTTGTTGGTGTAGGCGAGAAATACGACGCGCTCGAGCCGTTCTACCCGGAACGTGTGGCCCAGAGAATCCTGGGAATGGGTGATGTGTTATCGCTGATCGAAGAGGTCCAGTCGAAAGTCGATCAATCAGAAGCTGAGGAGCAATTAAAGAAACTTCAGAAGAACGAATTCACCCTTGATGACTTTCGTTCGCAGCTGCGACAAGTTAAGAAACTTGGCTCTTTCTCAAAGATCATGAAGATGTTGCCCGATCAGCTTTTGGGTGGCATCGGAATGCCGCAACTGGATGATGAACAGACAAAGCTGATGGAGAAGGAGCTGAGACGCACAGAATCAATCATTGATTCGATGACACGCGAAGAGCGTTCCGATCACCGCATCCTGAATGCGAACCGGCGTCGACGTATTGCACGAGGTTCAGGAACGTCAGTAGCCGAAGTCAATCAGCTCATTAAGCAGTACAGCGAGATGCGTCAGATGATGCGTCAGCTTTCGGGATCGGGGATCTTCGGAGGAAGTGGGCTGAAAGGTAAGATGATGCGTAGGATCGCAGGTATGCCGGACATGGGCGGACTCGGAGCAAACGGGGACGATATGCCTGGTTTACCGCAGTTGCCGAGTGGCCCAAGTAGAAAGAAACTGAAAAAGAAACGAAAGAAGAAGCGCCGTTAAGCATTAGGCGCGCTTCAATAGAGAAAAGTGGAGGTAGTGACTTGTTAGCGATTAAGTTAATGCGAACCGGCGCAAAAAAGCGACCCTCGTACAGAATCGTTGTTAAAGAAAAGCAGTCGAAGCGTGATGGTGCTTATCTTGAGAACCTGGGAACCTATGATCCTTCGCGAGACCCAGCTGATATCAAGTTGAATATGGAACGCGTCGGTTACTGGATTCAGCAGGGTGCAAAACCGACCGACACCGTTAATCGGCTGATCAAGCAGAGTCGAGCCAGCAGCGCGTCCGCCGCTTCTTAATTCTGCTCATCGCTAAACACCCAATGGTTTTCAAATGAGAGAGGCAATCGAAATGATTGTGAAGGCGCTCGCTGACGACGTTGAGACAGTCGAGGTGCGAGAGGTCGACCGGAATGGAACAACAATCATTCAGATTCGCGTAGCTCAGGAAGACATGGGTAAGATCATAGGTAAGCAGGGTCGAACAGTTCGCGCCTTGCGCTCGCTGGTCCACGCTGTTGGCATAAAGAGGAAGAAGCGCTTCATTCTCGAAGTTGTGGAATGAACAAGAGCACTGAGCCACAGCCCGAGCCCTTAGTCGCCGTGGCTCGAGCAGTAAAGACGAGGGGTCTCAAAGGCGAAATCGTCGCTGATCTTTTGACAGATTTTCCTGAGCGATTCGAAACGGTCTCACGGCTGATTGCATTAGCCCCGAACGGTGAACGGGAAGTGGTGGAACTGGAAAACCATTGGTTCCAGAAAGACCGCATCGTGTTGAAATTCATCGGGTGCGACTCGATTGAAGCTGCGAGCAAGTTCATCGGATACGAGTTCGCTGTTCCCGAATCAGAACGCGTGCCATTGGATGAAGGCTCGTTTTACCAATGGCAGTTGGAAGGCTGCCGAGTTGAGACACTGCAAGGGGAGTATGTTGGTACGGTCAGCAGCATCATGCGTACGGGTGGAACTGAGATGTTGGTGATCGAAGGCACTGGAAAACAAACCCTGGTTCCTGTTGTCGAATCGATCGTGGTGAAGATAGATCTTACGAGCAAGAAGATCGTGATCGATCCACCCGAAGGCTTGCTTGAATTATAGGTTTTTGAAATTCGCATCGTGTTACGCGTCGACATCATTACGATTTTCCCCGAGTTCTTTGCAGAAACACTGAACTGCGGAATCATCCGACGAGCCCGGGCTGGCGGTTTGGTCGATGTGAAAGCCCACGATCTGCGAGCTTGGACCACGGATAAACATCACGTCGTCGACGATCGGCCGTTTGGTGGCGGTGATGGTATGGTGCTTAAGCCTGAGCCTATTTTCAGCGCCGTGGCTGAACTCGCCAGTACCAGTGTTCGTGAGGAGTATCCGGTAGGAACGCGCGTGGTCTTGTTGTCACCGCAAGGACGGGTGTTCACACAAGCCATTGCTGAGGATCTTTCACAAAGCGACAAAGTCATCTTGATTTGCGGTCGCTACGAAGGAGTCGACGAACGGATAGTAGAGGGATTGATAACCGACGAGCTCTCAATCGGAGATTATGTGCTATCCGGTGGCGAGCCTGCCGCTCTGGTGGTAGTTGATGCTATTACTAGATTGTTGCCCGGCGCACTCAGCAGTGAAACATCGGCAGCGCACGAGTCATTTTCTGAAGGTTTGCTGGATTTTCCCCATTACACAAGGCCGCCTGAGTTTCGCGGGATGCGCGTCCCTGATGTTTTATTGACAGGTAATCACGCTGAGATAGCAAAGTGGCGACGTGAAGCAGCGATGAAAAAAACGCGCGCGAACAGACCAGATTTGCTAAAGGAACATTGAATTTAAGATCATACCGGCAAAGGCATTTCTCAAACGGAATCGTAGCGTCGCCGGATATTACTGATGGAGTAAAAAGATGAACCGACTGGACAATGTTGAGAAATCGCAACTGCGGAATAACATTCCTGAATTTCAGCCGGGCGACACGGTTCGAGTTCACGT
>JBKPAL010000290.1:0-6000 GCA_046726395.1 Acidobacteriota bacterium | reverse complement strand
TCCTTCGTTCAACCACCAGTGAATGCCAGCACATAAATCGCCAGTACGACGTTCTTCTTGCCTTTGAAGTCGCTCAGCTTGTAGGTCTTTCCGTCCGTGGCACGAAGCGTGAAATCAGGAGCCGCGTCCCCGACCTTCAAGTTTGTTTTGGGTGGAGTTGGTTGTTGGGCCAGTGCGACAACGCTAAGCACGGCAAGCAGCAGAAAGGACATCAACAATCTTTTGGACATGATCGGACTCCTTGCGATTAGAAGTGGTGCTATAAGTGGCGCGCTGAATTTATGCACAGAGTCCCTGGGAGTCAAGTTGATTTCAACTTGGTCTCATTCACTTGATAAGAACTGACGACTAGAGAGTGTGGTGTTCTGTATTCCCAGCAAAATTCCACCGACCGCAGTCCGTGGAATGCTTCATACTGGGCCTATGCAAGATATTTCTTCATGCCTTGGGAATCCCACCAACCGCGATCGGGTGCGATTTCAACTGACGCCTTCTCAAAGACTTCGTTGTGACTATTGATTCCGAAGAATCGCGTTTGAAAGAGACTTTGCCCCCAAAAGTACTTTCTTATTCTCACCGGGCTTCAGCCCGGTGACCGCGATGAGTCACTCAAGAAAACCGTTTCAACGGATTCTGCTAAAACTTAAAGATATTGCAGAAACCGTTGAAACGGTTTTCGACGACAAGGAAAGCCCTTAGTACACCCGGCTGAAGCCGGGTGAGAATGATATGTACTTTTGAGGCAAGACAGACCTTAGACGAATATCGCCTCACAAAGCTGTCAAAAATGACAGTACTTAGCCATTCCTGCTTGAAATAGAGTTTCCCGTCAGCTCGCGCGGCTAGCGATAGTCTCAATAGTTGGCTGATTTTCGGGCCGGGTCAGCAACAGCGTCGGTCGCCTCCGAATGGCCGGGTGGTCCAGCGCCGCGTGTTACCACCTTACATTGGGTAATAGGAGTGAAACCAATGAAGCCACTTACGCAGCGAGACTCCAGCTTTGAACGCCCGCAGTCCTCCGGTTTGTGGGATACGCTTATTCCCATCGCTTTAGTTGGCGGGCTAGCCGTGCTGTGCTTCCGGGTCTTTTCGCCATTCCTGAATCTGATGGTTTGGTCGATCATCCTGGCGGTCACGCTGTACCCCTTGCATCAATGGCTTGCCCGCAGGATCGGCGGAAGGCAAGGGCTAGCCTCGACCATTTTGGTAATCCTCGGTGTTTCTTTGATCGTCGTCCCGACTTGGTTCCTGATGAATTCATTCGCCGATTCCGTTCAGCGTTTCGTCGGCGCGATGCAACAAAACACGCTGCAGATACCAACTCCACGAGAGGGAATAAGGAGTTGGCCCATAGTCGGCAAGGATATATATGCCTTCTGGTCAAAGGCTCATACCGACTTGCCAGGACTGGTTCAGAGCATGCAGCCGAAGATTGGTGAGTTGGCTCGGGATGCACTTTCGATGGTCGCACGCATCGGGGGAACCATGTTGTTGTTCCTGGTTTCATTCGTCGTTGCCAACATCGTGATGGCTTACGGCGAGTCAGCTGCGCACAGCGGCCGAGCTGTCTTGTGTCGTGTCGCTGGCACATCCAGAGGCGAGTCGCTTACAAAACTTGCAGTCGCAACTGTCCGAGCTGTCGCGCTGGGCGTCATCGGTATTGCCGTGATTCAAGCGCTCCTAATCGGGCTGGCGTTGTTGCTGGCCGACATACCTGTAGCGGGCTTATTGGCGCTCATTGCGTTCGTATTAGGTATAGCCCAGGTGCCGGCTCTAATCATCACCCTTCCAGTCATCGTTTACATCTGGTCCAGCGGTGATTACAGCACCGGGGCAGCAGTCGCACATACGATCATCCTGCTGGTGACCGGCATGGCTGACAACGTCTTGAAGCCGCTGATGCTTGGGCGCGGCGTGGATGTTCCAATGCCAGTGATACTTTTCGGCGCACTGGGTGGAATGGCGAGTGGCGGAATTCTAGGGATGTTTGTGGGTGCGACAGCGTTGGCGCTTGGATACGAGCTCTTCAAAAATTGGGTTGCTACCAATCCCGATTTTGCTTCTGCCTGAAGGGCTCGTTTTCTCTGGCAACAGTTTCCGAGGGAGTCGTCCATCGATCTGTATTTGCGGTTTTCAATCAGCGGACTGGAAACAAAGTCTATGGCGTCAAAGTGATCCCACCGACCATGAGTCTTACTACTACTGCCGCAATCAACAATAGCCCGACATCCGCCCAACCCACCGCAAGATCTCGTTTAATCACCACGTGATCCTTTCGACTAACAATCGTTCCAACAGCAGCAGGGATCCAAAACGACGATTCGAGAATGCGACCAAAGGCAAAGGTCATAGGCATCGGCAGAAGGATTATGACCACAATTGCCGTTCCGAAAATTGCGGGAAGCGCAATCATTCCAATCGTAGCCTCGGCCGCACTCACTCCCTCGGGCGCCCACCTGCGCAACTCCATTCCAATAAGAAAAGACAAGCCGCACAACAACAGCAGACCCAGGACACTCGCGCTGTAACGGACCGGCATTGGTAACTCAAGTGTCAACGCCAAACGACTGAAATCCCCAACGAACGCGGTTGACATAAGATTGCCGAAAAATGTGCCCGTGCCGAACATCACGAGGTAGAGCAACGGAAGTCCCAGGCGTGAGTCTCGCGCTCTTATGTATGCGCCCCAGCTAAAAAGCCCAATACCCAGGGCCAATAAGGGACCGGCCACACCGATGACTGCTAGTTGATTGAGCGTTCCATGCGCCGGATCAATATTCACGAAAGTAGGAAACAGCGTGGAGGGTATGCGAAGAGCGTAGGCTGTGAGTGCGTGCATTAACTCATGCAAGATTGAGATCATCAGGTACGTTGCCGCAAACAGCACGATCGGCCGAAGTCCCCAAGACTTCCACTTTGTAAAAGCTACAGGCATCGAAATCCGGCTCTCTGATTGGTCACAACTTCGTGGGTTGGTGAATCAACTGCGGGAGAGATGAATAACGAAGCGGAAAATAGGCGTCGTCGCAAACTGGGAGAATGACTATCGATTTGAGCAAGGACATCCAACTGGTCTCAAGCGTCTCATCATTTTTTTTGAAGGAAGTGCAATTTCGTGTCCTTCGTATCCTGGGAAGGGGGAGCGTCAATAAGGTCTTCATTGTAGAAGGGGCAAACACAAAACTTGTTGTCAGGCTGGGTGATAACAGTGAATCTTTGGAGGAATACAAAAAGGAGGCCTGGTGCATTGACAAAGCTGCCGGACGAGGCGTCCCTGTCGCGACGGTTCTTGATGTGGGCGTAATTGAAGAACACGCTTATATGATTCAGGCATATATTGCAGGTGATGAAGGAAGAGATAGCCAATTCCCGAAGAGCCATATTTGGCGCCAGCTTGGTAGATACGCAAGATTAATTCATTCAATTGAAGTGGCAGGGTTCGGACTGAAACTGCAAGATCTAACTCAAGGTGATTCTCGAGAATCATGGCTGGGGTACCTCAATTACAATATTGAGAGTCTGAATGAGAACGATGAATTGATAAAGCTAAAAGTGGTGACCCAATCCCAGTCGAGAGTCGTCAGATCAATTTTTGCAGACCTGAAAAGAAAGGCTTTCAATTTCGGTCTGAATCACGGAGACCTTTCCTTGAAGAATGTGATCGTTGATGAATCTGGCAAAGTAAATTTGCTCGATTGGGGGTCTGCGGAAGCGAGCATTGTTCCACATCATGACCTAATCCAAATGTTGAAAATGAACATGCTTGAAAATGATCCTGATGACGCTGCGATTCAGTCTTTTCTTGATGGTTATGGAATCTCAAAATCTGAATTTGAGCAGATGAGACCGACGCTGGAAAGCCTTTTACTTCTCCGAGCGTTCGATAAGCTCAGATGGGCGCTCGATTGTGGCATTGAGAGGTTGGAAAGCTTCATAACTCATGCCAAGCGGGCGGTGGAAAGAAAGTTGTACTAACCCCCGACATGATGAGCAGCGCCAATCCAACAAGCGCTCGGAGCGACTCGCCACGAGCGGGCTTCTTTGGTGAAGTTACTAAGCGCCAGGAGAACGCACCAGTGAGGAAGCCTCGCGCAACACACCTACATTTACAGTTCAACGTAGCAGCCGCCCGTCGTGGTCGATCCTTCGAATGGCAGTTTGCCGGCGACCATTTCATAAATCACAACTCCCAAACTCCAGATATCTGACCGTGCATCAACCTCGAGCCCCCTGGCCTGCTCTGGCGACATATAGCTGGCGGTACCCATAACCACACCAGGATCGGTTCGGAGTGCGACAGCTGTGGGCGCCTCGGTGTTCACATCAACGCCTGTTGCCGCGGCCGCAGTTTCATCTGCCAGCTTCGCCAAGCCGAAGTCGAGGACTTTCACATAACCATCGCGCCGAACCATGACGTTCTCCGGCTTGATGTCGCGATGCACGATCCCGGCCTCGTGAGCGGCGGAGAGTGCGTCGGCGATCTGGCTCACAATGCCGAGAACCTCGCGCAGTTCCATTCGCGAGGTTGACATCCGCTGGCGTAAAGACTGCCCCTCAATATATTCGGTGGCGATGAAATGGCTGCCGTCGTGCTGGCCAATCTCATAGATCGTCAGGATGTTGGGATGGTTGAGACTGGACGCGGCATATGCTTCGCGCTCGAAACGCGAGAGCCGGCCCTTGTTCTCTGTGAATGCAGCCGGGAGCAGTTTAATTGCGACTTGCCGACGTAGATTGGGATCAAAAGCAAGGTAGACTTCACCCATCCCCCTGCGCCGAGCAGCGAGCGGATCTCGTAGCGGCCAAATTGCGACTTGAGTGAAAGAGAGATCTTTGGGGGAGTTGTTTTCACTGGGCCTTTGGGCAGTGAAGGATGTCTTCTGACCTGATAAAAGTCAAGCGATTCGCAGATTCGTGTTTGATACTATTCGAATTAATCGTCGTCCGAATTAACTGTTCGGACCGAGCGTGGGACGTCGCTGAAGCGCAACGTTAGATGCCACCATTTCATCAATAGATAAAATTGACTCTCATGTCAGACTTGTTCTCTCGAAGCGAGTAAACAATGCCATCAATCAGCACGCTCGGCACGGCCCTTTGCGCGACGGCGCTCTTACTATACGCCCCCGGTGCGCCCGCTCTATGCCAGCAGGAAGCGAGCGGAGCTAAGTCGACGGAAGACGTCCTGAGGGTAAACACGGAACTGGTGCAGACAGGCGTCACTGTCTTCAATAGAGAGGGGCGCTTCGTCGATGGGCTGAGGAAGGAGGACTTCGAGCTGCGTGTGGACGGGAGCTCGGTACCCATCTCCTTCTTTGAAGACATCCTAGCTGGGAGTGCGAGAGACCGGCAGGCGCGCGCAGCGGGGACGGGCGAGTCGGCGCCGGGCGCTGGCGCCCGGCCCGAAACCTCGTACCGGCAACGCACGATCGTGTTCTTCCTGGACGACCGCCACCTGTCTTTAGGTAGCGTGGCCAGAGCACGCGAGATGCTTCTCGATTTCATCAACAATGAGATGGGGCAGGACGACATGGTCGCCGTCGCCTCGTCAAGCGGCCGCATCGGCTTCCTCCAGCAGTTCACCGACAACAAGGACGTGCTGCGCGCCGCCGTTGGGCGAATCAGCCACGTTCCCTACGTCATCTCGGACTACGGTCACAACCCAGGCGCACCGATGACCGAATACATGGCCCTCACCATCGAGCGTAAGGACGATCCCAGGGTCTTCGACTTCTACGTCCAGGACTGCCTGAAGTGGGCGATACCGAGCTTCGACTCGCGCGCGCGAGCCGGACGACGCACGCAGTGCGAGGTGGAGGTGAAAAATCGTGCGCGCCAGATGCTCGTGCACGCCGGATCTGTCACCTCCGGTACGTACTACTCGCTGGAGACCCTCCTCCGGTCCGCGCAAAAGATGCCGGGCAGTAAGCTGGCCTTCTTTATCTCTGACGGCTTCCTGGCGGACACGGGGCCGCGCGCCCCCGTGTCGGCTGACAGGCT
>JBKPAL010000289.1:0-37945 GCA_046726395.1 Acidobacteriota bacterium | reverse complement strand
GAGTACGGAATTCACACTTCACTTCCGTTGTATTCGGGTGGACTCGGCATACTCGCAGGAGATCATCTCAAGTCATCAAGTGATCTACGGCTGCCACTGGTAGCAGTTGGACTGTTATATCGGTACGGCTATTTTCGGCAGCGCTTGCGGCGTGATGGATGTCAAGAGGAACAATACCGTGAGACATATCCGAGCGAGTTGCCGATTCATCAAATCAAAAACGACGATGGCTCTACCTTGCTGATTGAGCTTTCGATTCGATCGCGAACAGTTAGTGCCCAAGTCTGGCGTGCGGACGTAGGACACGTCTCTCTTTATCTACTGGATACCAACATCCCAGAAAACTCGGAGACAGATCGTTGGGTAACTGGGCATCTGTACGGTGGTGATCGTGAGACTCGTATCGTTCAAGAAATGCTGCTGGGGATCGGAGGCGTCCGACTTCTTCGAAGGCTTGGCATAAGGCCGCACGTGTATCACCTTAACGAAGGGCACTCTGCGTTTCTCACTCTCGAACTCGCGCGCGAGCTGGTCCAACAAGAGAACATGACGTTCGCTGAAGCAGCCGAGGTGGTCAGACGCCAGTGTGTATTTACGACGCACACACCAGTCGCAGCCGGAAACGATGAGTTCGAGGCTCCATTGGTGAGCCGGAGCTTCGGCGATAGCTATGAAAAAGAACTCGGGTTAACAAACGAGGAATTTCTGAGGCTCGGCCGAGTAGATCCCGCTGACTCGCAGGAGAACTTTGGACTCACTCCTCTGGCGATTCGGATGTGCAGATCTACAAACGGCGTGAGTAAGAAACATGGCGAGGTCTCGCGTGCGCTATGGCTGAAGCTTTGGACCGATACGAAGGTCGATGAGGTTCCGATCACTTACATAACCAATGGTGTACACGTGCCGACTTGGGTGGCTCCGTTGCTGCAGTCTGTTTTTGAAAAGTATATAGGTCCTGACTGGCGGCAGGAGACACACTTCCCGGTACGTTGGGCTAAAGCTGTGGACCGTATTCCGGATGAAGACCTTTGGTTTGCGCACAGTTTGTTGAAACAACGTCTGGTGGCTTTCGTCAGGCATCGCTCTTTCCAGACGCGACTCGATCGAAGTGAGAACATCGAATACATCCAGGCAACTCAACGACTGTTTGACTCCGACTCGCTGACAATCGGCTTTGCTCGACGCGTGGCCGGATATAAGCGATGGAGTTTACTGCTCAAGGATACTGAACGCTTGTTGCGAATAGTCAACAATCAGGAACGGCCAGTGCAGTTGGTGTTTGCCGGAAAGGCCCACCCGCAGGATCAAGGTGCGAAGCAGATCCTCCAGCAGGTTGCAATGTGGAAATACGACAAGACTGTTCGTGATCGCGCGGTCTTTCTACAAGACTATGATCAGGAAATTGCGCGACAGCTCGTGCAGTCAGTTGATGTGTGGCTGAATGTCCCTCGGCGTCCGTTTGAGGCGTCGGGCACCAGTGGTGAGAAGGTCGCAATGAATGGAGGACTTAATCTTTCTATCCTGGATGGCTGGTGGTTGGAAGCTTATGACGGCAGTAATGGCTTTGCTATTGGCGGCTCAATTGAAGCTGGAGAAACGGCTGACGTAGATGATGCGGATGCCGAATCGCTTTATCGCGTTTTAGAAGAAGAGGTCGTTCCACTTTATTACACTAAGGATGAACGAGGTTTGCCGGCAAAGTGGATTGCTATGATGAAGCACGCCATTAAAACCCTGGTGCCTGCGTTCAATAGTGACCGGATGGTTGCCGAGTATGCCGAGCGGATTTATTCCTGAGGTGCAATAAATTTTAAATTTCAAATTTTAAATTTTGAATCTGCCTCGTGGCGCCTGCCCCCATCCGTCTCGTTCCTAATGCTCCCAAGCCCCCTTATGTTAGACTAACTAAGCCTCAGAACGGATGTTTCGCGCCTCGATTAAAGGCTAAGCGTCACGTCAAAGCCCTGGACGCAACAGTTTGAGCCTTAATGAAATACTGCACGGTCTGCAAAGCCAAATACGAAGACAGCGTAAGCTTTTGCCCGGTTGACGGCGAAGTGTTGGAAGACGACCCTTCCTCGATCGTCGACACAGTGCTCGACGGCCAATACCAGATCGAGTCGATGCTCGGCAAAGGAGGAATGGGGGCTGTCTACCGAGCCCGGCATATCCTGCTCGGCGACCGAGTCGCGATAAAGATTCTTCCCGCCGAAGTGCGGAACAACGCGGAATGGCTGCGTCGCTTCCGGCGCGAAGGACAAGCAGCTCGCCGCTTTCGTCATCCGAATTCAGTAACAGTTTACGATCTGCGTACATCTAGCGACGGCACCATCTACATGGTGATGGAGTATGTCGAAGGTCGAACTCTCGATGCCGAGCTTAAGCGCCGTGGACGTCTCACGCCTGCCGAAGCTTTTGAGATCCTTGAGCCCATCATGAGTGTTCTGAACACGGCTCACTCGATGGGCGTGGTACACCGTGATCTCAAACCCGAGAACATCATGATCGGAACCGCCGGTAATGGAGGCGAACCTGTAGTTAAGCTACTCGATCTCGGCATTGCCAAGATGCGAGAGATTGCTGGCTCGGACACAGGTGGAACTACTGCGTTGACTATGGCGGGTCAAGTGCTTGGGACTCCATATTACATGTCACCGGAGCAGTGGGGCGAAATTCCACGTGACGGCAATCCAGAGATCGATGGCCGCGCTGACATCTACAGTTTGGGTCTTGTGTTCTACGAGATGATTGTGGGACGGCGTCCTTGCTCTGGGAAAACACTGTCAGAGCTTCGCAGAGAGCACGTGAGCATAACTCCGAAACCTCTGCACGAAGTAATGCCGGATGTCAGTGAAGCGTTCAGTTCCGCTATCGTTCGGGCCATCGCCAAAGATCGTGATGACAGACAAGCAACTGCTGGAGAACTCGCGGAGGAACTTCGCAACGCAATAGGAAAGACTCCGGCCGTGAACCTCGATCGAACTCTGCCGGACTTGCCGCACATTGAATCTTCGTCAGCTCACACGGCGGAGATTCCGCCTTCGAGCAACACGAAATCAGATGTCGATGCTCCGACCATCCTCACCATTGATTCAGAGGTCACCACAGGTCCATCCGTCGCAGTTCCGACATCGGCACCGAGGGTTGAGGCGCCACCGAGACAGGTGCCGAATCCAGCGCCGGTAGCGGCGCAAAGAGCTCTGGAGAATTCAGCGCCTACTGCTTTTGAGCCGTCCAATTTGGATTCAAGCGTTACGATTCAGCAGCCTCCAAGAGTTCCGCCGCTGCAACCGGTACCTGAGCCAGCGAAAAAAGGAAGCTCAATGGTGTTCGTTGGTATCGGCGTGCTCGCTCTAGTTTTATTGGTGGTTGGTGTCGGAGGTTTTCTCGCATACAAATTCCTGAGCGGAAAATCCGACTCCAAGTCGACCACAACGGCGAACACAAAGAGTACTGAACCAACCTCCGGTGCCGCACTGAAAGACCTGGGGCGTTATTGGCTCGAGATTTTACCAATACACGGTGAGGAAAACGTTCAAGTAGTCACAACCAAGCCCCTGACATCAGGACAACCTTTCAAGTTTCATTTTCAGCTAACCGAAGATGGTTACATCTATGTCGTTGGGCCCGATAACGAGAATCGTCCGACAGCTTTTCTGACGACAAAGCCCGCCTCGGTTTCTGGGGTCACAACTAACCGCGTCATAAAATCAGAAGACTTTAGTTTCCCGAGCGGTCTCGAACATTGGTTGGAATTGAACAAAAAACCGGGTACTGAGAACTACACGATCATATACTCTCCCACGCCACTTTCGACTCCTGCATTCTTTAGCGAGCAGGTCACCGGCGAGCCTCTGACCAGGGCACAACAGACTGAGTTGGAGGATTTTTTAGCGAAGTACGATTCGACGAAACCAAAAACTGAACTCAACGACGCAAATAAATCAGAGCCGTTCGTTCAATTGAAGGTGCCGCCAGCTAATGCGTCTGGTAATCCAACGATTTTCCAAATCTCAATCGAACATAGGTGATTCGTCTCAACCTTGCCTCTTATTCCCAGGGAGAATATCCGATGAAGCCACGCCCCATTCTTTTCCCATTTCTTTTAGCGGCGGTCATGGCTGTGCCCGTGTGGGTGTCAACTGCCCAGGACGACGACGTTCGCGGAGCGTTCATGACGACTCGTCCAAAGTCTACGCAGAAATTAGCGAGCGACAGTTCCGCGAAGCCGGTGAGGCGCCGCCCAAAGACTGTCAGCAAGCAGGCTGATTCGCACGCAAATCCGCCCAGTAAAACGAAGAAACCACCTACAACAACAGAAACAACCAAAACCACAGAGACAAACAAGTCCACAGAGACAGGCAAAACCACTGGTGCAGTTCAACCGACTGTAAAGAGTGCAAAGATTGGACTCGGGTTGACGCTTTACATGCGCGACGCAAATGGACTCTCTGTCCGGACGGATCCTTCTCACGAGTTTCACACCGGTGATAGGGTGCGCGTGCTTCTAGAAACGAACAGCGACGGTTTTCTCTACGTCTTCAATACAACCGACGGTGGAAAACCAGTCATGATCTATCCCGATCCGGATCTTGATGAAGCAGGAAACTACATTCAGGCTCACGTCCCTGTAGAAGTTCCGTCCAGCGTCGCTGCCGAGGAGCGTTTAAGATGGTTTCGTTTTGATAAGCAAGCTGGAGTGGAACGACTCTACTTCGTATTTACACGCGAGCCGTTGCCGTTGATCCCATTAGAAGACGACTTGATCGTTTTTTGTCGTCAAAACAAGACCAACTGCCCAATTCAACCGAGCGCTGAGTTGTGGGCCCAAGTTCAAAAGGACTTCAGTGTTCCTGTTCAAACTGCGAAAGTAGGTAACTACGGAGCCACCCAGACTGCTCCGGAACAACAGGCTACGACTCGTGGGATCGGTCTCAGTAAAGAAGATCCCGAGCCTTCATTGGTCATGATGACCGCTTCATCCACGACAAACACGATTGTCGCTACGCTGGATTTGATTCACAAATAAAGCACGAAGTCAGAATGTCATTCGCGTGTGGCTTCTTTTCACCACGCGAGCCGTTTTTATCGTCCCAGAACCTCAAGGAGTCGTGTGTTATGAAATTAGCTGCCCTAAAATTCCTTACCGCTCTTCTAACTCTCAGCTTGTTGTCGACAACTCCCATTGCTGGAATCGCTCTAAGCGACGCAGCCTTCGCCCAGCAAACTGATTCTGCTTCCGCCGCACTTCACGAAGGACGAAGACTACTCAAACGAGGAAAATCCGATGAGGCACTGGGCCAGCTGCAACGTGCACTTCAACTCTACACTACAGCCAAGAACAACAGTGGCATCGCAGCCGCGGAGAATGAGTTGGGAGATCTGTACCTGCGACAAGGTCAGTATCAAGTCGCACTCGATCACTACCAGAAAGCGCTTACTGGTTTCATGGGAGCAGCAAGGAACCAGGAAGCTGTAACCACGGCTGCGTCAGCTGTCGACAGCCGTTTGGCGAACGCTAATATTGCCGACGACAAATTCAACGCGAATCTGATGTTGGCGAAGATTGGCGACACCAACTTCCGTCTTGGACGATTGGCAGAGGCGAATACCGCATACGCCCAAATGGACGTGAGGAAACCCGAAGGCGCTGTAACTAAGGCGACGAGAAGGTTCGGAGGTCTCGGTGGGATTGTCGGCGGTCTCTCGAGCGGAAGAGTAGATGTTGCGGCGCCGACAAGCGCAGCGATAGGCGCTCTTGAACTCAAGAAGGAGCTCGACGAGTACCGAATCGGAATTGTCTACGCTAGTTATGAGCTCGGTACCGGACGAATCGCTTACTTCAATAACGATTTCGAAACAGCTCGCAAGCACTTTCAGAATGCACTTGATGGCGCCGGTGCCAGCCTGGCGAGCATCGGTAAGGCTGGTCAAACTCGTCGATTCCGCGCAGCTGCCAGAACCAGTCTCGGCGACGTCGCGTTGCGTCAGGGAAAACTGAAAGATGCGAGCAAGTTTTTTAGTGATGCCATTAAGGGTGCGCAGGACGACAAACGATTGGATCTAGTCTGGCCAGCCCAGCGCGGACTGGGTCGCAGTCTCTGGTTGCAGGCTGCACAGGAGAAGGATTCAAAGAAAGGCAACTCCGTCCGAGAGTCAGCATTGGTCAATTACCGCGATGCGTTAAGTACGATTGAGACTCTGCGCGCCGGAAGCCTTCGAGCCGACGAATCTCGCACCACTTTCTTAAGCACAACCAAGGAGGTGTTTGATGAGGCAGGCAGCGCTTTCGCTGAGATGGCATTACTGACTGCAGGCCCCGACTCATCCGGCCCATTATCCGGAAAGGCGCTCGAATATGCAGCAGAGGCTTTCAGGGTCTCTGAGCAAGCGCGCGCGCGATCGCTTCTGGATCTTCTGAGCGAGACGAATGCTTCGGTGACGGAAGGAGTGCCTGCTGAGTTATTAAAGCGAAAACAGGAGAACCTCGATAAACAACAAGACATCGCTGAAGAGTTGACGGGTCTTGCGTTGACATCAGACGCTCCTAAGAAAAAACCGAGTGAGCTGGACGCTGATTTAGAGAAGTTACAGGTTGAGTATGACGAGATCGAAAATCAGATTCGCACTGCCAGTCCGCGCTATGCCGCTTTAACTTCAGGTAAGCCGCTTACTCTGGGGGAGGTACAACAGAAGGTACTCGACGATCAGACAGTTCTGCTCGAGTACAGCCTCGGAAGTGAGGCTTCGTATCTGTGGGCCGTCACTAAGTCTGATGTTCGACTGGTGAAGCTGCCGCCCAAAACCACGCTGGACAAACTGGCCACTGATTTTCGAGCCCAGCTGATTCCTGCAAAGCTCCAGCGGCGCATCGTTGGAATTGATGTGATGGCGGATTCCACGCGCGGTTTGGGCGTGGCGAGTGCGGGCGAAGATGCCGCACCGTTTACTACAGCGTCCAACGCGCTTTACAAGGCAGCCGTAGAACCAGTCGCAGCGACAATCGGACAAAAACGTATCCTGGTCGTTGCGGACGGCGCTCTTAACTACATTCCATTTGAAGCACTCGTAACTTCGTCAGCGAGCGCAGACTATGCATCGCTTCCTTACTTGCTGAAGACCAACGAGATTGTTTATGCGCCTTCGGCTTCTGTGATTGGAGCCATCCGCCAACAGGGAGCAAAGCCGGTGGGCCGAGCAATGCTCATCGTTGCGGATCCAGTGTTCAACTCGAACGATGCTCGTGCGAAAGGCGCAGCAACTTCAACTACGGGGAGCGAACTTCGGGGCTTGGGTATTGAAAGCGCAATAACCGATGTCACCGGCCAAGGGGCAGTTGCAAGCGCAGAGTCGGCAAAGATGCAGGGTCTGCCACTGGCTCGTCTTTCGGGCACTCGGACCGAGGCTGAACAGATCTCTTCGCTAGCCAAGGCATCAGGATCTCAGGTTGACGCATGGCTTGATCTGAATGCAAGCGAGGAAAACATCGAGACACGAGACATCACAAAATATCGTGTAGTGCACGTAGCGACACATGGTTTGTTGAATGCTGAGCGACCACAGTTCACCGGTCTGGTGCTTTCGCTGGTCGGTAATAAAACCGAGGATGGCTTCCTGCGCACCGATGAGGTGTTCAACCTGCGCCTGGGATCACCATTAGTAATGCTTTCAGCCTGCGAAACCGGTTTAGGTAAAGAAAAACGTGGTGAGGGCGTAATGGGATTGACGCGCGCCTTTATGTACGCGGGGGCACCGGCCGTCGGAGTAAGCCTGTGGTCTGTGGCTGACAAGTCGACTGCAGATCTTATGGGTGATTTTTACAAGCGATGGCTAGCCACTGGCGCGACACCAGTTGCACCGTCGGCAGCCATGCGTGACGCGCAACTCGCCATGATCACCGGCAAGAAATACAGCGCACCTTTTTACTGGGCGCCGTTCGTTCTTGTCGGCGACTGGCAGAATTAGCTGAACGCGGATTTCACGCTCTGGTCCGGAGCATAGAGTCTAATCAATCCCGAATATCAATCCATCCCTTCTTGCTACGTGACCTCCTGCTGCGCAAAACCGCAGCAGTGCCGGTCAGACCCATACCGAACAACAGCAGCGATGCCGGTTCGGGAACTGCCGCGTTCTGGCCTTCGACAACCAAGTTATCGATCCGATTATTTCCGGTAGCTGTAGTAGCACCATTGAAGACAATTCGGAGAGCTGCATTCGGATTATTGTTTAAGCCGGTAATGCTGCTCAGATCGAACGCCACCAGTGTGAACGTAGTAGGAGGCGAGTAGGGTGCTGCAAAGTCGACGAAGTTAACGCCGTCGAGACTGTATTGCACCTGATTACTATTGAATCCAGTACTGGTTGCCTGGGTCGCCAAGGTGAAAAGGATATTTGTGAATCCCACAGTGCTGATATTCACAGTGAGCCACCGGCCGTTGTTACCGTTTGCTGTCCCTCCTTGAAAAGTTGCAGATTGCCCCGCAGCGTCGCCCTGCCGAGCATTGAGTGTGGTTCCACCTAAATTGAAGACAACGTTTGTAAGGTTAAAGTTTGTGGTCAGAGTTCCACTGCCATGATCCACCAGCAGATCAGAGTCGTTGAAGTTCCACACGGCAATTTCGTCGGCACGTGCTGTTGCAGTGGGAGAGAAAAGCGCTAGAGAAAGCGCAATGGGAGCAAAGAGCAGACGAGAGCGTTGTCGCAGCTTAATTTGTTTGGACATGGTTTTCTCCTGATGAGTATGAGGTTTGGTTGTTAGCTACTCGTGAGGAAGCAGGAGAATCTCGCAGTGAGGATTCGTCAGGCCAACTCAGTGAGGGTTGGCTTTTAGCTTCTCGGTAGCCCGCGGAACTTAACGGACGACGAATTACTTTGCAACCGTGCAAGGCAATAGCTGTGAAGCGGACAGTTGCCAGAGATTAGGCATATTAGGGACTGAGCAATTCTGTACGTTATAGTTGACCCTTAACATTCACAGGGGTTTCGGGAGGCAAATGGAACATCACTTCACGAGGATTTCGGATGTAAAGGCACTGGACGACTTGATCGAACAATCCAAGCAGCGGCCGGTAGTTATTTTCAAGCACAGTACGACGTGTTCCATCAGTGCATCGGCTTTTCGCGACATGTCCAAGTTCAAGGGAGACGTTAACCTCGTCGAGGTCCAGTCGGCTCGAGAGCTTTCGCGCGAAATCGAGAGACGAACTGGAGTGACACACGAGTCGCCACAAGTAATCATTTTGAATAATGGTCAGGTGGTATGGAACGCCTCTCACTGGAAGGTGCGCGCGAACTCGGTCGCAGAAGCACTAAAAGAATTGCGCCTGGGGACAGCCGCTACAGAATGAAAGGCATGATGTTAGACACCAGCGACAGACGTGGTCCGGAGATTGAGCCACTGGAGATCAAGCAGGAAGGTGATGCCGAACTTCGTATCACTTGGGCGGACGGTCGGGTTTGCGAGTATCGAGCAGCGGAATTGCGACGAGCTTGTCCGTGTGCGCAGTGTGTAAACGAGTGGACCGGTCAACGCATGCTGAAACCAGAGACGATCTCAGACGAGCTAACGATTAACGACCTAAGTTTGGTAGGCCGATATGCTTTGAACTTCCGCTGGAGTGACGGACACGAGACCGGAATCTATAGCTTTCGTTACTTGCGCGAGTTTTGTGAACGCAACGCAGACTGATTAGCGACATTTGTTCGGCTCATAATTGCACGAGTTCTATGGCAGAATATTAAGTATGAACGAACAGGACTTCTTCAATGAGAAGCAGGAGCTGAAGAAAGCGAGTTACAGTTGCCCACATTGTCGTGAGCGCATGGAGTATGAGGTTCGTTGGTTGAAACGAACTAAGAAACCGAATATTCCTAAAGGCGCGAACGAGCAGGATCGTGCAAGGTTCCAAAAATCGCGAGACTACATGGTGAGGATCGATGATTTACTTGTTTGTAAGAACATGAGGTGTCGCCGCAGATTTGAGATTCCCAGCTCGCAATCGGTAGTTTTTATCTAACCCACTACCAGCAAGTCCTCAGATCACCAACCGTCAGAAAAATAGTTCAACTGCAATAACTCGCCTTAGTTCTGTTAGTCTACTCAAGTGCGTTCGTTGGCGAATATACGGTGGGCCATTTGGCCTGGGCTTTGCTCTGCATGAGGGTGATTTGCACCCTAGGCTTAGGAAACACAGATGCAGAATGAAAGCTTCGCCGGCGCCCATAAGATAAACACCTCTTTCCTAACTCCTCTTGAGCGGCGGCTCGCGCCGGCTGTAATTCCGCGCATTCCGCAGTGGCTGGAAACTCACCATCTCACGATGATGACGCTCCTGTGGTCCTTGTTCATCTTAATGTTCAGCCATCTCGCAGCTCGCAATTTGAAGTGGCTCTGGATGGTGTCGCTAATGATTGCTCTTCAATACGTGACTGATCACTACGACGGCAAGGTCGGTAAATATCGCAACACGGGATTGGTCCGATGGGGTTATTACATGGATCACTTGCTGGACTATTTCTTTTTGTGTTCGGTACTGATTGGTTATGCATTTATCCTCCCCGAACGTTCCCGACTCCAGCTGCTTGTAATGATGTGTCTCTTCGCTGCTTATGACTTAAGTACTTTCCTGGCGTTCGCGGCAAGCGACAGATTGAAGATCAGCTATCTAAAATTTGGTCCGACCGAGTTCCGACTAGCATTAATTCTGATCAATACGCTCCTCATTGTGTTCGGTACGAAGTACATGATCAGTGGACTGAAGTGGGTAAACGGCGGGGCACTGGTCGGACTCTGCTTGCTTGTCTATCACGCTCAGAAACGGATTTGGGAGTTAGATATGGAGGAAAAACGCAGGGAGCCAGCTTGGGACCGGTCTACGTGACGTAAAAGCGGTCGCGTACGCCAGACTGGTGTACGTTTTAGCGCGTCCAGGCAAATATTTTCTGTTGAGAAGCATCAAAAGTGCTCACCAAATACGCGTTAGTTAGTAGAAGGCGGAAATTCCAGCTTTTGGCCTCGTCCTTGCAAGTCGGTGAATGCACTCCGTTCCAGCAATAAATAGGGAACATGGAAACAGGGATTTCGTTTAAGAAGTCACAAAGCTAACAACGCGAACATTCTTAGGGTTAATTAAAATGTCAGAGAAGAAAGCAATTAAGATCATCAAGAAAAACGACCGAAAACATCGGGATCGACCGGTGGAGAAAGCTGCGTCCACACGTGAAACGGCGCGCGATATGGTTCAGACGGTTACGAATTGGGTTAATGAACTTCAGCAAAAACGTCGCAACGAGACAGCGAGAGCGATTAAGACGTTGCTGCCAAATAATCCTCGTCCTAGCGAGGCCTAGAACGCCGTCCCTCGTCCGAAAACTCATTACAACTTGTGATTCTTAGACGACACACACTTTGCATAAGCGAAGTGTGTGTCACGGGCGATATCGAATTTTGGTAAAAGGCGTAATTGACACTCGTTATCGGCGGCGATAGCATCACGCCAAAACGTTCCCGAGCACCATCACTTGCCTCGACTGGAGGGGAAATGAGCGCCAAAAAATCTCACCTGAGAAACTCCAAAGAACCTGAACGGTTGGTTTTTGACAGCATTCGAAAGCCGCTGGCCCCACCAGGACACCCCATGAGCCATGCCAAGCCCGACGAGAAGGCAAGACCGGCTGGCCGAAAAGCCAAGCACAAGCAGAAGCCTGAGCAAACGATCGAGCCGGATGAATCTGACCAGTGAGTACCTCAGTTCGAACCACTGAAATCCCGAGTGAATTCATTGAGCAGGCTCGCAAGTTCCTGCGCGACGACTACTTGCCGAAGATTGAGCGCTGTCTCGAACGTCTTAGCGATGAGCAAGTCTGGTGGCGCGCGAACGAGGAGTCGAACAGCATTGGTAATCTCCTATTGCATCTCAGCGGTAACGCACGCCAGTGGATTGTCGATTCTCTAGGCGGTAAGGCGGGCGTTCGTGATCGGCAGGCTGAGTTTGATCGACGAGAGATTATTCCGCGGTCTGAACTGCTGTCCTTAATTAAGAACACGCTGCAAGAGGTTGATAGTGTATTGGCTAACTTCGCGGTGGATCGTTTGCTTGATCGCTATCTCATTCAAGGTTGTGACGTGACAGCGTTGGAAGCGATTTTTCACGTGACAGAGCACTTCTCGATGCACACCGGGCAGATCATCTTGCTCACTAAAATGCTCAACACAGGTGATCTGAAATTATATGACTTTACCGATGGGGTCGCAGTTCAGACGTGGCGCAAAGGTGAGAACCAGTAGTTAAGCGCACATTCTTTTATAAAAATACTCCAACATGTGCAGTGCTGTGCCTGTTCGCGGCCACTTAACGTGAATCATGTTGGCAATATTTTAGGACACGCTTAATATAGACAGCGATTCATCTCGCACACCCGGCCCATGCATATGGAGGACTATTCCGAATGACCTACGTCGTTGCTGAACCATGTGTGAACTGTCGCTACACCGATTGTGCACTTGTTTGTCCTGTCGAAGCCTTTCATCTCGACGACGATATGCTTGTCATAAATCCCGAGACCTGCATTGATTGTGATGCGTGTGTTCCAGAATGCCCAGTTGAGGCGATTTTTGCGGAAGACAAAGTTCCCGCAGAATGGACTTCATTCACCAAGATAAACGCCGATCGCTCGCTCAGTGGGCTCCCGACAATTACGGCCCGCCTTGATCCACTCTGCGAAGGTTAATTAATGAGGAAAAGCACGAAACGTCTGCTCGGTGGTCTTGCACTGGCGGCCGGAGCAGTCGGAGCTGCTGGGACCTTTCTTTTAAAGAAGAAAACGATGGGAGCGAAACAGCAACGTGTTGGAGACGGCCTCAACAGCGTGTGGGCAAGACCAGGAATGTCGGTTACGTTTCGTGCTGAGTTAATGCCGGGACGAGATCGAGAAGCGAGAACTTTTCGGATAACAAAGTTGCTAAGTAGTGGTCGTGTTCTATTAGACGGGGTTGACGGTGAACACGCAGAAAAGGAATTCGAGCCCATCCACTAATCAGGTCCTCACCAAGAATAAGTCCTGCCAGGTTCCATCACTTCTAAGTTAGGAATTTTCAGCGCCCTCAATTCATCAATGACCTGTTCGCGGTAGGCAGGCTTAATGTGAACCGCGAGGATGTCGATGCCGTTGTGGCTCATCTTCTTCAGATCGGCATTCATGGATGCCGGTGTAAAGTGACGAGAGACTTCCGCCAACTCACTCATCGAGTTCGGAAACGATGCTTCAATGAATAATGCACTCAACTTTGGCGTCTTATTCACAACCGACCAAAAGTCATCCGTTTCGGCAGTGTCCGAACTAAAGGCCACGGTAGATTTCGAATCTGCAACGATAAGACCAACAGTCGGTACGATGTGGTTCACCGGTATGGCTATAACTCGCAGATGGGCTACTTGAAATTCTTTGAGCGTGGGCATGGGCACGTATTCCATCACCGGGCCGTGCTCATTCTTTAACTCAGAAAAGCGCGGATAGACATTCCAGTTAAAGACGTCTCGTTCCAGCAGCTCTATGACTTCTTCGGTAGCGTATACCTTAACTGGTTCTCGTAAAATTGGATAAAGATCGTCGATGAAGATTGGAAGACTTGCAATGTGGTCCATGTGAGGATGCGTCACGATGACGTCGCGAACGTTCTGACGTTGTTCGCTGGTGAGCGCAATGGCGATGCTGCCGGCATCAATTGCCACACATTCATCTACGAGAAAACATGTCAGTCGTTGTTCGGGGGTCGCGTGGCCGTGGCCATCGAACGTACTGGGTAAGAGTTGGATTCGCACTGGTCGGCTCGAGTGAAAAATGACCTTGTGGGCTACCCGGTAGTAGTATAAGCCAACACAAAGTAATCGCGAACTAGTTCTTAAATGCGTTCAGGTAGAACGTAGCTGCCGAGATAATTCCTGAAGTGCAACCCGATAGGCATTCTCACGCTCGGCTGCATCGCTAGCGCGAATTCCGCGCGCTACACGGCTGCGGTGAAACGCCAGCTCGCTTGCCATTTGGTTAAATTGCCGACACGTTCGCCAGTGAGTCATGCCTCCTCGAGAGAATGCCTGGTATGAGGCTCCCATCCGGCCGCGTACGCTGCAGAGCTGGTTGTATTCCTGCTGAGTCAGTACACCTTCTTGAAAGTCCGGAAGCAAATATTCCCTTACGACCCGTCCTTCACGCCGCAGGCCGAGGAAGATGACTAACAGCATGATCATGAATGCAGGGACCATGATGACGATATAGGTAAGTAGGAATACTGGTCCACCGAAGACCTTTGCCGAACCATTCCAAATGCTGTGCATGAATATCGCCCCAAGAAGACCCAACACGGGGGTAACGAATTTCACTAGAGTACTGCGCGTTTGACGTGCCAGCCCTAAACCGATGCCGGTGAGACTAGTAAATAGTGGGTGAGAGAACGGAGCAAACATTCCGCGAACGATAAAGATCAAGGGCAAACCGGTATCTCCCAATGCGGCGCGACCGTAGTAGAGAACATTTTCCGACATTGCAAACCCCAAGCCCACCATCGCGGCATAAGTGATTCCGTCAATCACTCCGTCGAACTCATCTTTCTTCCAAAAGAAAAAGATGAAGAGAATTGTCGCTTTTGCGATCTCTTCAACAATAGGTGCTGAAATGACAGCACCGAAAGTTTCACCGGCTTCGACGCTATTAGTCGCGAATGCAACTCCGAGACTAAAGACGGTATTGAAGATGTAAGAAACGAAAACTGCGACGAGTGCGCCCCAAAGAAACGCAGTGCCCAACATCCACAATGGCTCGGCCTCATATCGATCGATCCACAGCACGATCATTAGATAGATTGGAACAGGAATGGTCGCGGCGAGAAAGCCTATGATTAATCCAACTGGACCAGTTTCAAAGGCAATGAAAATAAGGAGTAGAAACGCCAGCAGGAGAGCAGTAAGACCGGCGAACACAGCGAGTGCGATTCGAATTCCACTCGTGCCTCGTGGCCTGACTAACCCGACAGGAGCTTGGTCTTGCGGGTATTGAGACGGCGGGTAATAGTTATTTGTCATTGATCTCTCGGCTGTTAAGTGAATCCAGCAGGTGGCACAGTTTCTTCGTTAGTCTTAACGTGCGCAAGTCTGGGCCCTTCCGCCATCTATAGAATACGTAGCCCCAGTGATCCAGGATGCCTTGTCAGAAGCAAGGAAGCAGATCAGCTCGGCAACTTCGGATGCGTTTCCGACACGACCAAGTGGATGAGTCTGCTTGGACCGTTCCAAGAATGCGTCATATTGTGCTTCGCTCATTCCGCCGCGTTTGTGAATCTCAGTTACGACCACGCCGGGATTCACAGCATTTACTCGGACACCTTTTGCAGCAAGCTCGAGTGCAGCACAACGCGTCAACTGATCAAGGCCAGCTTTTGACACACAGTATGCGAGCACCCCAGGGAAAGCTCGCAGTCCTGTCACGCTGGAGACGTTTACTATATTTCCGCGTCGTTCGATGAGCGACGGCAGCGCTTGCTGCATCAGTTGAAAGACTGCACGCAGGTTGACGTCCATCATCGCGTCCCATGCATTCAGCGTAGTGTCTTCTATGGTGCCGGAACTGATGTGACCCGCTGCATTGACCAGCACATCCAGTCCGCCAAACCGCTGTACTGTCTCGTCAACGGCTCTGCGAGCTTCATTTTCGCGCGAGATGTCGGCTGAAATCGCGGCGCCATTGCCGCTCAATTTCTCTATCTCATCCGACACCTGACGCAATGCCTCGTCGTTCCGGCCCACAGCAGCAACGCTTGCGCCCGCCTGGACGAACCGCAGCGCAGTTGCGTGACCAATTCCAGAGGTCGCGCCGGTAATCAACACCACTTTTCCGTGAAAGTCAGTTTCCATTGGTGTGCCTTCTTCTGTGGCGGATAGGTCTTTTTCGATCGGTATCATATATTGACAGGGCGAGCCCAAAAAGTTGAGTATTGGGTCAAGGTTAGACCGCCATCCCGGCTCACGGACGTTGCTACATTGCTGGTTCACAAAACGTGACACCAGCTGAGGGGAACAGGTTGAGTAACAACTCGGCGGACCAATTCTTTCCGAGAACATCTCGCTCATCGACGCGTAGCTCAGCGGATTCAGGTCGTAGACGTGCGTCGCGCGCGCGCATGCCTTCGAGCGCGGGTTACTTGATTACCGCACTCGCTGCTTCCATTGCTTTATTCTTCGCACTGTGGTGGATGTTTGTGAGCGGAGGTGACGAGGCGCCTTGGATCCCTGCCGGATTAGCAGCAAGTGTTGTGTTGCTTGTCGCGTTGTCGGCGCGCGAGGTCGTAATGCGACGACGCTGGACGAGGTATTTGCTGGAGCAGGGAATTCAACACTCTCACCGGCAGAGCTCTAACCACTCGAAGAGAACCCACTCTACTTCGTTGCTTTCTGCAGCGTTAAGAACAATTCAAAAGCAATCAGCTGAGGCGGATGCACCCGGTGCTGCTCATGACTTGCATCTCGATGTTTTCCAACTTTGCCGAGACTACGCGACTACCGCCGAGGAGGTGTTGCAGTCGAACAACCTTCCGGCCGAAAAGCGAATGGCCTTACGCGCCGGACAAGAGCGCGCGCGAACGTTGCAGAAGCATCATCTCTTAACGTGGGCTCGTGAATTATCACGCTCACTGACCAATGAAGCTCAGCAGCGCGCGCGAATTTCAGACAAGATCGAAGCTGCAAACAAAGCAATACAGTGTCTCGACTCAGCGTTGAACGTATACCCCAACGAGCCTGAACTGAATGCTTCCAAGGTCGCTTTGCGCGAGTTCATTGCCTCGGTTAAAGTGGCTCATTGGGTCGAGATGGCCGAACGCTCAGCTTTCAAAGGACATTACCGTCGTGCAATTGAGCGTTACAAGGACGCGCTCTTCTATCTCGAGCGTGAAACGTTGAATGAGGACGTTAGACTGGCCGGTGCCGAGCGAATTAAGAGAGAGATAGAGTCGTTGCAAACGAAGGTTTCGGGCGCACGCCGTCAGAAGCGCGACATTAGCAACGACCAAAGAAACGGAAGTGAGACTGCTTAATTGTGACGCAACGATGCCCGAAGTGCCGGAGTTCTAGAGTACGCCGTGGTTACAAACCAACACCGTTGATTCTTCGTCTGTTTGGTGTCCATCATCTTTTGTGCGATCATTGCAACCTGCTTTTTACAGGGTTTGCTGTACCGGGCACCTTGGGGAAGCGGCATTCCAAAAGACGCAAAACACAGGAGCAAAGTAAGAGAACCTTAAAAGTGACCGGTGACGTAAACTGAGTCATTCGAATACTTGCTTCTATCAGTGTCCAATTGATCCCCCTGATTACTCACTAATTTCCGAAAGGTTGTTTTTATGAGCGTAAAAGCTGTTGCCGGAATGGCGGTTTGTTTCTTCGCCCTTGGACTGACTGTGCAAGCCCAGGACCAAGTGCCTTCTGCTCCAATGCCTAGTTCACAAGCGTCCTCCGTAGATACTCAGGGAATAAAGAACTATCTGCTAGGCCCAGGAGACGTGCTAGACGTTCGGATCTTTGGCCAACCTGACCTGAACACTATTGCTGAGGTGGATAGCGACGGGAACATCAGTTCCTTACCCTTCTTAGAAACACCGATTCCCGCAATTTGTCGAAGCGCGAAGCAAGTCCAACATGACGTCGCTGCAGCATACGGAAAGTACCTTAAGAACCCGCAGGTCAGCGTCAGAATCAGTGAACGAAAGAGTCGTCAACCTGCGACAGTGTTCGGCGCGGTACGGCAACCTACTCGTGTTCAGATGTTGCGCAAGGTGAGACTGAACGAGCTAATGGCTGCGTCGGGAGGATTCACAGAACGGGCGTTCGGAACCATTCAGATTCTGCACACAGAACCTCTTATGTGTCCGGAACCTGGTGAAGAGGAACTAGCCGCTCCGATCGATGGAACAAAGATTCCGCTCGAGATTGTCAAGATTCCTGATCTCCGATCGGGGAAACCGGCAGCTAATCCTGTGATTCGCCCCGGAGATATTGTCCTTGTTACGGAAGCAGAGCCTGTTTACATCACTGGCAGTGTGACATCTCCTCAAGGCGTTTACATTCGCGATCAGCTAACGATCAGCAGGGCTTTGGCTATGGTTGGTGGCGTCAGAAAAGAGGCAAAAACCAACGACGTGCGGATCTATCGACAGAAGCCAGGATCGCCGGAGCAGGAAACTATCGTTGTGGACCTCGCCGCTGTGAAGAAGAATCAGCAGAAGGATGTCGTATTGCAGCCCTACGATGTAATTGAAGTTCCCGAGGCAGGAATGTTTTCAGGTCCTCGGATCGGTCAAACTCTAGTTGGTTTGGTGACCGGAGGTCTCAACAACGTAGCTGGCGCAATGAGCAGTGGACTTACTACCAGAGTTATCTATTGATTAGATTTAGTTGGAGTTATTCATCTGAAAATGAAAAGTAAACCCCGCTCGGCTGCCAGCCGCCGAAAATTGATCACGTTTAGCTGGATTGCAGCACTGTCGATTTTTACCATCGCGCTTATTTATTGGGAGAAGACTGCGATTCTGTATATTCTTGCGACTTTGGGCGTTACTGCATTGCTCGTCGTAGTTGCGATGTCGGATCTCGGTGGCCCTGAAGCAGCGTCAAGTGAAGCTTCTACAAACAGCGATCAGCGGAAGGTCCTTCCGAACAAAGCCTAAATCAGCCTTCGATTAGCTCCAAACGCTTGTTATCGAATACTGAGTTTTTTAGTTTTTCGTTGAGCGTTTTTGTGATCTATGTCGAGTTGAAAGTTTAGACGGACTGATGCATAATCCGCGTGCGTTCACCTCCCCGGTGGACGAAGTGGTCGCGTGGGGTGAGGACACGTGGCCTTAGGGTGGGGGCTGTGGGAGGCCCCCGCCCGCTTATTTTTTGGACCACAAAAATTCAAAGCATCAGGTCGTAAATGAGTCTTGACGGTACGTTCTATCTGCGTAGAATTCTGCCACTCTAGTCCCGAAGAATAATGCCGGTGTTATTCGCCGGCATTTTGTCGCCGCTACTATGGCCCTATTTACGCGAGCGCAACGCAGACTCAAGCTCTGGTTTTTTAAGGGCGCAAGAGAAGAGACAGCGGACGACCACAGTTCCGAACATAAACAACACCCGTGGTGGAAAGTGATGTGCCTTACGGGTGTTGATTACTTTTCTACTCTGGGTTACCAGCCAGGAATAGCATTTCTTGCCGCAGGAATGCTGTCTCCAATAGCGACGTTGATATTGGTGTTACTCACGCTCTTCGGCGCTTTGCCGATGTATCACCGTGTCGCAGCGGAAAGTCCACACGGTGACGGTTCGATTTCCATGCTCGAGAACCTCCTTTCTCGTTGGAAAGGCAAGTTGTTCGTGCTCGTGCTGCTTGGATTTGCTGCCACGAGTTTCATTATCACGATTACGCTGTCCGCCGCTGACGCCACTGCCCACATCGTCGAGAATCCTTTTGTAATAGACCACCTGCACTTCTTGCACCATCGCGTATTGGTTACGTTGTTATTGCTGGCGGCGTTAGGAGCGATCTTTCTGAAGGGTTTCAAAGAGGCTATTGGGATCGCTGTGTTGCTGGTTGCTGTTTACCTTGTACTGAACATTTCTGTGGTCGTCGTGGGATTCTATGAAATCGCGACACATCCAACCGCGCTGTTCAATTGGAAAACAACACTCTTCCAGCTGTACGGAAACCCATTGGTAATCATTGGCACATCGCTTTTGGTTTTTCCCAAACTTGCTCTCGGCTTATCTGGGTTCGAAACCGGTGTCGTAGTTATGCCTTTAGTGAAAGGCGATAGGGATCTTAGCCATGAAGAGTTGGAGTCGATTCATACGACTCGAAGTGCCCGCGTGGCTAGACCCACAGCGCAACAGCTATTGGAGGGTCGAATTCGAAATACCCGCAAGCTGCTCACGACTGCTGCTCTAATCATGAGTTGCCTACTAATAGCGAGTAGCGTGGTGACTACCATGTTGATTCCGCCAGAGGAATTCCGGCCGGAAACTGAAACTCAGGAAGCGGGCGTAGCTAATGGACGAGCGTTGGCGTACCTGGCTCATGCTTATCTTGGTGAAGGGTTTGGAACAGTTTATGACTTAAGCACAATCTCAATTCTCTGGTTCGCCGGCTCATCAGCATTGGCAGGATTACTCAACATTGTGCCTCGTTATCTTCCGAAGTATGGAATGGCACCTGAGTGGGCTAGGGCCACCCGTCCGCTCGTCGTGGTCTTCATTGTGATCTGCTTTATCGTAACGATCCTGTTTAGAGCTGATGTTGACGCTCAAGGCGGCGCATACGCCACCGGCGTACTTGCCCTGATGACATCTGCAGCGATTGCTGTGACTCTTTCCGCGAGACGTCTCAACGAACGAAAACAGTGGGCCTTCATGCTCATTTCCCTTGTGTTCGCCTACACGACAATAGTGAACATCTTTGAACAACCAGAAGGTCTCAAGATCGCCACGATATTCATCATCGCCATCGTGATCAGTTCGTTGGTCTCACGTGTGTGGCGCAGCACTGAGTTGCGAGTTGACCGAGTCGAGCTCGACGATCCGGCGCGCGAGTTCATTAGACAGGCCGCTAAGGGAACGATCCGAATCATTACGAACCGATGCGATCGCGGTGATGCGCTTGAATACCGAAGCAAAGAGGAGGAGAAGCGTACTGACAACCATATCCCCGCAGCTGAGCCGATATTGTTTTTTGAGGTGACGCCCGGTGACGCTTCCGAGTTTTCTGGCATCTTGAAGATTCGCGGTGAGAATGTTGACCGCTACAAAGTATTGCGAGCTGAATCACCCGCTGTGCCTAATGCGATCGCTGCGTTTCTGTTGTTTCTACGGAACGAGACCGGAAAGCTTCCGCACGTTTACTTTGGCTGGAGTGAAGGCAATCCGCTTTCTTATCTTTTGAAGTACATTGCGTTTGGTGAAGGCGATACAGCACCAGTTACTCATGAAGTTCTGCGTCAAGCCGAAAAAGATCCGGAGCGACGACCGATCGTGCACGTAGGTGGTTGAGAAGAACGTGGTTGATCCAGAGTGTTCGCAAGAGTAAGATTCGATTATTGACAATTCAAACGTCTGCTTAAGTTGCTGTTGAAATCAGTTCAGCAACGCGGGGGACCCAAACGCTAGCTAATGCTAAGCCGGGGCGAATCATGAGGCTCGATTACGTGGGCCCATGTAGAACACTTCCTGTTCAAGCCCGTCAGCTAACCTCGTCGGCAAGAAGGAAGGGCAGTGCCGCACAACCGAAATTAGGCGCGGGGCTCATGCTCCGCGCCTTTTCCATTTTGTGCACTTGCGCCAACTTACTTTCAAGTTCAGGTGATGGCCAACAGGACATCTCGAAGATTTAAGCTTTGGTTATTTCGCGGCGGGAAACAACAAGACTCGGATCGCGATCACGCTGCACCGCATAAGCAATACCCCTGGTGGCAGGTGATGTGTCTGACGGGTGTCGACTACTTCTCAACGCTAGGTTACCAACCCGGAATTGCCTTCCTCGCAGCCGGCGCTCTTTCACCGATTGCCACACTCTTTCTTGTCCTTCTCACTCTCCTGGGCGCGCTGCCTGTTTACAGTCGAGTTGCCGAAGAGAGCCCTCATGGAGAAGGCTCCATTTCGATGCTAGAACATCAGCTTTCCCGTTGGAAGGGAAAACTCTTTGTTCTGGTTTTGCTCGGTTTCGTAGCTACCGATTTCGTTATCACCATCACGCTTTCCGCAGCCGACGCCACAGCGCATGTCATCGAGAATCCGTTTACTCCAGGCCTTCTCAAACATCAGATAGGAATAACACTCTTTCTGATCGCGGTGCTCGGTGGGATTTTTCTAAAAGGATTCAAAGAGGCGATTGGCATAGCGGTCATTCTCGTCGCCGTTTATCTGCTCTTTAACGTAATTGTCGTTTCTTATGGGCTCTATTATTTAATAGACCATCCTTTTCATTTTCCCGCTTGGAAACAAGCAGTCTTTAATCACACTGAGGTGCACGGTAATGTCTGGCTCGTGCTGATTGTGTCTATGCTGCTTTTTCCAAAGTTGGCGCTTGGCTTATCCGGATTCGAAACCGGGGTGGCGGTAATGCCACTAATCAAGGGTGATCAGGCTCTAACCGAAGCTGATTGGGAAAGTATTCATTCAACTCGAACCGGTCATGCCGGAGGACGAAACATCCAATCGATTCTGGAAGCACGCATAAAGAATGCAAAGAAGTTACTGCGAACTGCTGCTTTGATAATGAGCGTAATGCTCATCTCGAGTAGCCTTGTCACCGCAACTTTGATCCCTGCTGAAAAGTTCGCTGAGGGAGGTGAGGCGAACGGCAGAGCTATCTCGTATCTAGCACATGAATTCTTCGGCGATATCTTCGGTACCGCTTACGACCTCAGCACTATCTTGATTCTTTGGTTTGCTGGCGCGTCTGCGATGGCTGGTTTGCTAAATATAGTACCGAGGTACTTGCCACGTTACGGAATGGCGCCCGAGTGGGCCAGAGCGACTCGGCCGCTGGTGATAGTGATTACTGCGATATCCTTCGCGGTGACTCTATTGTTCAATGCAGATGTTGATCAGCAAGGTGGTGCCTATGCCACTGGCGTGTTGGTACTAATGACGTCTGCAGCCATAGCGGTTACGCTAGCGTCGTATAAGAAACACGGCAACTGGCGCATGTTTTTGATGATTGCCGTTGTATTTGTTTACACGACTATTCAAAACATCCATGAACGCCCAGAAGGTATCAAGATCGCTTCCTTCTTCATTCTGTTTATTGTCTTAGCTTCGCTTGTTTCCCGCGTGTGGCGCTCAACCGAATTGCGTGTTGAGCATATTGAGCTGGACGATCAAGCGCGTGAGTTCATCAAAGATGCTGCGAAGGGAACGATAAGAATAATTGCCAATCGTCGCGATCGCGGCGATGTGCTGGAATACCAACTGAAGGAGCACGAGAAGCGCACTAGTAACCATATCCCGCCGGGCGAGCCAATAGTCTTTCTTGAAGTAACACCTGGTGATGCTTCGGAGTTTTCAGGAGTGTTACGTATTCGCGGGGAGACTGTAGATGGTTTTCGCGTGCTGCGTACCGAGTCACCGGCCGTGCCGAATGCCATCGCTGCCGCATTGCTATACCTTCGGGATGAAACAGGAAGGCTACCTCACGTGTATTTTGGTTGGAGTGAAGGGAACCCGATCGCTTACTTGCTTAAGTACATCGCATTCGGGGAAGGCGATACAGCACCAGTTACGCACGAAGTTTTACGTCAAGCGGAACGAGAACCCGACCGGCGGCCGATAGTACATGTGGGTGGTTGACAGGAACGAACAGGGCATTTTGCCTCAGTGAGGACTGCTAAGATTTGAATTGAAGTTAAAGACCGTCACGCTGGTGGAAATCACCAGCATCGGCGTCACGATTTGCTAGGAAACATGATCGACAGTAAACGGGGCGTCCTTGCGAAGGGTAAAAGGGCACGGTCGTTTGCTGACCACATTGCGCGCACTGAACGGAAACTTCAACTCGTTGCCGGACTCCCGAGGCCTGCGCTGCAGTTATGGCTGCTAATCGCTCATTTTTTGCCTGCTTGCATGGCTTGCAACGCTTTGGTTCGTTCTTCAATCCTTTGTCGTGGAAAAATACCTGTTCTCCGGCTGTCCAGATGAAGTTCTCATTACAATCCACGCATTTGATCGACCGGTCCTGGTATTCAGATTCAGCGGAAACTTCCAGTTCGCGAATAGCTTCCATTTGTGACATGATCAGATCTCCCTGGGTCGCTCTTGCCCTCGATGAATAATCCTCAGTGGGCGATGACTGCTTGGCTCTGATTGAGGCGAGTGAAGTTGCCTGCGCTTGCGCTTCTGTGGCGAGACTCCCTGCTTGTCAGAAGACGTGAAAACCATTTGGCGGCCAGCAAATTATAACTATGGCGAAACTGTGTCAAGAGTTTAAGAGCTGAAATGTTTTAGATGTCCGACCGCACGGCGTCCGGGTTGGCGGATTCCGACAGTCAAACATATGAAGATACTGGTATTGGGAGGCGGCGGACGGGAGCATGCCATCGTCTGGTCGCTTCATAAAACCTCGACAACTCCACTCGAGATCTATTGCGCGCCAGGTAATGCTGGTATCGCTCAAATCGCTCATCGAATCTCGATTCCACTGAACGACCCCCAGCCGCTCATCGATTTCGCGGAGTCCCAGCGCATTGACCTTACGTTTGTCGGACCCGAAGCACCTTTAGCCGAAGGGCTAGTCGATAGATTTCAAAAAGCCGGACTCAGAATAGCTGGCCCAAACAACGTTGCGGCCCAGCTTGAGTCAAGCAAAGTTTTCGCTAAGGATTTCATGGCGCGACACTCAATTCCCACAGCTCCTTATCGTGTCGTTACCGGCTACGAGCAAGCGGTGGAGATCCTGCGATCAGGGGTGTTCGGCCTTCGTGACGATCCTGTAGTGATTAAGGCAGACGGCTTGGCCGCCGGTAAGGGAGTAGTAGTAGCGCGTTCGACAGATGAAGCGGAGATTGCCGTTGCCAGTATGTTAAGCGGTGAGTTAGTGCCAAAGGATGCAGCGGAAAGAATAGTTGTCGAAGAGGCTGTGGAGGGAACTGAAGTCTCAGTGCTCCTGTTTTGTGATGGCAAAGATTATCAACTGATGCCCGCGGCGCGAGATCACAAACGCATCGGTGAAAACGACACTGGTCCGAATACTGGTGGTATGGGCGCGATTACAGATGACTCGTTGTTAGATTCCACAACACTGCAAACAATTCAGCGATACATCATTGAACCCACTTTACGAGGGGCACAAGCTGAGGGATTTCCGTTTCAGGGAGTGCTCTTCCTCGGCTTGATGCTAACGAAAGATGGGCCAACTGTTTTGGAATACAACGTCCGTTTTGGGGATCCTGAAACGCAAGCAATTCTCATCCGACTTAACTCTGATCTCTCTGAGGTACTCAGCGCTGTCGCCACTCGTTCCCTCGGAAGCGTGAATGTTGAATGGAGTCCCGAGTCTTCGGCATGCGTAGTGCTGGCCAGTAGTGGTTATCCCGGTAAGTATCGGACTGGGTTTCCTATTTCGGGTTTAGACGACGTGGAGAGCAATGTGCAGGTATTCCACGCCGGGACTGAAAAGACGGAGTCCGGTGAGTTTGTCACAGCAGGAGGCCGTGTCCTTGCAGTCAGTTCAACTGGCGAAGACCTGACTAAAGCGTTGAGTAATTGCTATTCAGCTGTGGCAAAACTCCACTGGGAAGGTATGCAGTATCGCCGCGACATTGGCCGCCGCGGCACGGGTGTAAGCGCCTGAATGCCCCACGAGCCAGTCATCTAGCTGCCTAAAAGCAAGGCTGTTATACTCCAAGTTCAGGTTTTTAACGGAGCTTGAACCGTTGCACCTCCCGTAACGTACACACATATGCGGACGGACGGAACTTACTTACAAGGCATAATGATACTGAAATCGCACATCTGACTGTTGGAGGGTGAGTAGCATATGGGACTTTGGATAAGAGTGAAGCGCTCAGTGCGCGCGCTGTTTGGCGGGATCATCGAAAAAACCGAGGATCCCGAGCTCATTCTTCAGCAAACGATACGCGACATGCGTGATCGTGTTCCTGAGTTGAACAACTCAGTTGCCCAGGTTATGGCGACTGAGAAATTGCTAGCCAAGAATAAAGAACGCCTGGATTCGCAAGTTGTTGAGCTCGATTCGAAGATCCGAGCCTCGGTGAAGATGGGTCGAGACGACATTGCTACTGCTTACATAGGTCAACTACAGCAGGCGCAAATGGACTTGCAGAAGACTAGTCAGCAACTCGAACATGCGAACTTGGCATCGAAGCAGGCGCTGAAGGCAAGGGACAATTACGTTTTGCAAATGCAACGCCGCACTGCTGAGGCGATGCAGCTGATCAACCAGTCGAAGCAGGCAAAACTACAAGAACAGCTTGCGCAGACGATGGAGTCGTTTGAATTGGGTGATGATGCCTCCACGTTCAACGAGATGCGTGACAAGATCGATCGCCGGGCCGCAGCAGCGGAAGCAAAGATGCAACTTGGTGCTGCATCAGTTGACACGCAGATGCAGGAAATAGAACGCGAGGCTTTGGGAATGCAGTTGCAGGACAAGTTGCTTGAGTACAAGCGCGACATGGGTCTGTTACCCGCAGCGAGTGGCACGCAACAAGCGCTTCCTGCCGAAGGAGAAACTGCTGCTTCTGATCGCAGTGCTGTGATCGATAACAGTCGCACCCATTAATCGTTTAGTTAAGGACTGAAGAACTAGATTGCGTGAACTTAGCGTTTCAATGATATGCCCGAGCTGCGGAAGATTGATCTCAAGTACCTGAAAGAGGCGTTTAAAGAACCCGTCAATTTTTGGGGAATGGCAGGGTTTGCAGTTGCCGCTGCCTACGTGCAGGACGTTACGCCCTTGGTCGCAGCGCTTGCTGCAGAAACGGTCTATCTAGCTACTGTGCCAGCCTCCAACCTGTATCGTCGTTTAGTAGATCGTCGTGAGAAACAGCGCCTGCTCAAATTACGCGATCAGCAGCGTGAGGCAATTATCAAAGGATTCGACCCGCGAGAGCGCGAAGCTGTGGAGTATCTGCGATGGATGAAGAATCAGATCTACTCCAATTATAAAAAGTTCACCGGCACAAAACAGATCCCGATAAATATTCAGAGCCTTGATCAGCGTTGGGAAGATTTTGTCGATCTGTTGGATGTCTATCGCAGACGTAAGCATCACTTGCGATCCATAAATCGCCAGGCGGTGCAGAATCAGTTGGTCCAGGCTGAACGATCTGTGCAGAACTCAAAAGACGATCGTGAACGAAGAATTCAGCAGGCGAACGTCGAGATCTTGAAACGTCGTGTAGCCGCGTTCAACGATATCGAACGGTCCGTTAAGTTAGTTGAGGGACAGTTGCAATCAATCGAGAATTTCTTTGGTTTAGTAAATGATCAAGTGGTTACTCTACCCACGCCCGAACGGGTTTCTTCGCTCGACTTCGAGCAGCTCAGCGACTCCATCGCAATGACAAAACAGATGCTCGAAGAGACCTCCGACACGTTTGCTGCGCTCGACAGTCACAACCGCGATATCGGCAATTACGAACTCCTGGTTTCCAACTCCTCATCGAAATAAACCTACCTCGGAATACCGGTATGAACGGCGAAAACTACCCGTCCATCAGCACTTTAGTTCGTGCCGAATTCTTCGGGAACTACACTGTATAGCACTGAAAAAAAACGTGACCACAAGATATTGACACTGCTAGGACAAAGGAGTATAGTCCGCTCCGCTTGAGACGAGGCGGGTTTGGTCGAGCGGCAGGCCCCCTTTTGCTGCTGAACCAAATCAAGAATTCCGCTTCGAAAAGAGCCAACCGGGGTATCCGCTACACAATCTAAATATGGCAACGCGCGATTTTCGCGACGCCGAACCGTCTTTGAACAAACTCGCTTAGTCTCCCGCGAGAAAGGCAAAACAATGAGCGCAGTTATCGGCAAGACTTCCCCCAATGCGAACTCTTCGTCTCCGACGAAACCGGCCCGTCGTAAGGCTCAGGCTCTGGGTCTAAACGCAAAACGAGTGATCAGTAAGCGGTACTCGTTGAAGGATGCGAAGAGCCGTGCGCTTGAAGAATGGCCGGACATCGTACGACGTGTCGTTGGTCACGTTTCGGCTGCTGAAAAGGATCCAGCAAAGCGCGATGAGTTCTTTGCGGCGATGAGCGAGGTCATGCTGGCACGAGAGTTCGTGCCAAACACTCCATGTCTGGTGAACGCAGGAAAACAGAATGGGCAATTGGCGGCCTGTTTTGTTCTGGATGTGCCGGATTCGATTACCGGCATTATGGATCACGCAAAGGCTGCGGCCACGATCCATCAGACCGGTGGGGGCACCGGTATGACGTACGAGTTCCTCAGACCGTCCGGTGCATTGGTTGGTTCAACCAGAGGTGTGGCTTCTGGGCCAGTCTCGTTCATGAACATCGTGAATCAAGTAACAGATGTAGTGAAGCAGGGCGGAGTCCGTCGCGGCGCGAATATGGGAATGATGCGCGTGACGCATCCAGACGTGCTGCGGTTCATTCACGCAAAGAATGATCAGCACTCTCTTACCAATTTCAACATCTCGGTAAATGTTACTGATAAGTTTCTGAAGGCTGTCGACAACAGCGAATGGTTTCAGCTTGAGTTCAATGGCGAGCCTTGGACCGATCCTATTTATGATCCTATACGCGACGGTGATTACGTCGTTTATCGTCGCGATGACGGCTCGACAATGACTTTTCCTGATAAGCAGGCTTTCGCTAATGCAGACTTGTCGAATTGCAGTATCGAAGAGCCGCCGCGTCCCGGAATGGTCTTTGCCCCCGACATTTGGAACCGAATAGTTGCGAGCGCTCATAAATATGCTGAACCGGGGATTGCGTTTATTGACGAAGTCAATCGGCACAATCACATGATGAAATCAATGGGGCCGATCTATTCATGTAATCCTTGCGGCGAGCAGTTTCTCCACTTCTCGAATTCATGCAACCTCGGTTCGATCGACCTAAATAAGTTTTATGATCCGGAAACCAGAGTAGATTGGGACCGTTTGCGTGAAGTCACACATCTTTGCACTCGCTTTCTCGACAATGTGATCGACACGTGTGCCTGGCCTCTGCCGGAGATTAATGATGTAGTCCACCGAACCCGTCCTGTTGGCTTGGGAATAATGGGCTTTGCTGATCTGTGTCTCAGTTTGAATGTGACATACGGCTCGGCGGCGTCTATCGATCTGATGGATGAGATGATGGGTTTCATCAGACGAGAGTCATGGAACGCGAGCATAAAACTGGGAGCAGAGAAGGGAACGTTCCCAGAATTCGAACCAAATCGGGAAGCGTATGAGGAATTCCTCTACAACCAGATCGGCATCTCGCGTGATGTGCCGTTGACGCCGCGTAATTATGAAGTGACCACGATTGCTCCGACCGGAACAATCTCTCTTGTGGCAGAGACATCTTCTGGCATCGAGCCTAACTTTTCCTGGGCCTATGTGCGGAAGGACACGCTGGGTACGCGTACTTATGTGCACACGATCGCGGCGCAGGCTCTAGGAATTGAAGTGGACCAAACAGATCAGGAATCGATCGATAAGGCAGCTGCCTATGTTGTCGAACATGAGAAGGAGTTACCTCCTTACTTCATCTCGGCCATGAACATCAGCGCTGAGCAGCACGTACACGTTTTAGCCGCGGCTCAACGAAATGTTGACAACAGCGTCTCTAAGACATGTAACGGAGCGGTGAACGACACTGTGGAATCCGTTGACAGTCTTTATCGACTCGCACGACAACTGGGTTGTAAGGCCGTTAGTTATTATCGAGATGGTTCAAGAGAGAATCAGGTACTCAACTCCATGAAGGTCGAAGAAAAGGGAGAGTCGGCATGTAATCCTGAGACGAAAGTAGAAGCTCTCGAAGAACAGTCAGTATCCGATATCGAGGCTGAGGGCTTAGCCAGAGCGGAAGCGGGCGCTTTAGTCAGAGAACAAGCGGACGCAGAAGCCACAGCGAAACAGATAGTTGACAATGGGATCGGCGCTCCTGCTGTTTCTGCTATTCGCATCGAGCGACCGCGAGAATTAAAGGGAGCGACTTGGCAGATCCCATTCGATGGACAAAACCTGTACGTGACTGTCAATCACGACGGCTCGGTTATCCAGGAAGTATTTGCCACTGGACCGATCAGCGGAGGAGTGGGGCTGCTCGCATCGAAGATGTTGCGCGGGGGGTTCGATGCGGCGGAGGTTGCTTACAGCTTAAACAAGGTAACGGGTACGCACGCCGTTTGGTTTAATGAACGGTTGTTAACTTCGCCGGAGCAAGCAGTCGCTGAGTGCGTCATGATTACGAATCGGCGATTGACCGGAAATCCGGATTCGGCACGGGCTCTCGGTAAGCACGGAGCGACGCAGCAACCGAGTAGTTTGTCAAACTCATCAGGGAAAGTATCTGTAGGATTGACCGGCGTAACCGGGGCCATCATGTCGACGATGATCGGCATTTGTCCCGAGTGTCACGGACAACTGGAACACGCCAGTGGGTGTGATTTTTGTAGAGATTGTGGTTACAGCAAGTGTAAGTGAGCCATGGCTCTCTTGCTCCTGAAAAAGACCGCCGCGATTAGTTTCGCGGCGGTTTTTTTTGAGAGGAGCCAACGATAGATCTTTTTAAGAGCGAGCGGAAAAAATGAAATTGAATCTTTCGCGCATGTACTGTTTTTGAGGACCTTTACTTAAGCGCCAGGCATCCGCATCGACAATGAAGTGTGCCATCGTTGCACCCAAGACGGCTCCAACTAAGAAGTTCATACCGAAAGAGAAGCTCGAACCTGAGTTTAGGTTAGCTACGTTGCCCCCGTAATAGAACAGCAACCCGCCCAGAAGGAGGAAGCTGCACAACTTGAGGGCGTTTCCATAAAGCCAGCGCCGCGACTGTTCATCGCGCTTCAAACTGGCGGACGCTACTGTCGTGAAGACTATGTACTGGAGTCCATGCGCGACCGCATAACTAAGGAAGGTTATGTTTATATTGTCTGACAAGTAGATCGGCAAAAAGAAAAAGGTCAGTGTGAAAAAGAAGATGCTCTTTGCTGGTGTTGTATTCTTGAAGTTGAGGAAATAAACGATAAGGGAGAACACCAAGACCACTGCGAAACCATAACGGCCGATTTCGAAGAGTAGAAAGAAGAAACTCTTAAGGTATGCAGGAGCTACAGCAGCCCCAAGCACTTGGAACGTGCCGAGAATTCCACAAAGCATTCCCAGCTCGATCGTAAGCTTCTCCAGTTTGTGCGGAGGCGTTCCTTGTTGAGTTAATGAGACGAACGCATAAACACCTACGTTCTGTCTTCCGTAATGGTAGGCCTGCCACGTCCAGAAGATCAGAAAAGTGTAGGCGAGCAGTGTTGGTCCAGAAAGGGCGACGAGCACACCCGTAACCAGCGTTACCAGGAGAGGCATGTATATGTAACGAGGTTTGTTGTTACGGATGATGCTGGCGAAGCCTTTATCGGTATAGAAGAAGAGCGTTGCCGGAACATGCGCTGTCCCTAAAAACAAGAGCACACTCTTCATGCCGTTCACGCTGTATCCAAGCGGCTCACGTCCTGTGATCAAGACGAAGAAAACTAGCGGAGCCAGCGTGCTGACGAGTAAGGCTAGGAGGAAAGCATTGCGGATCAGATCATAACGCGGCAGAACTGCGTTGGTGCCCACGCTATCAAACTTATAATCAGTTGAAACAGATTTCATTCCAATTAGCAGACTAAGCAAGACATTACGACTGCGGAATTGAATATTGACATAATCAGATCAGTCAGACCAGCGCATTGATGTCCAGAGACAAATCGCAACCTCGCCACGATTCCGAGACCGACGAGCGCTACCAGGCATTTGCAGCCTTGCGTCATCGTGACTTTCGCCTTCTGTGGCTGGGCCAAATCGTCTCCGTGACCGGGTCGCAAATGCAGCTAGTTGCGATCCACTGGCACGTTTACCTCTTAACTAAGTCGCCGTTCGCCCTTGGAATGGTTGGTTTCTTCCGCGGCGCGCCGCTCATCTTATGTTCCCTGTTCGGTGGATTGATTGCCGACGCAGTGGATCGCAAGCGACTGATGATCATCACCCAAAGCGTGATGCTTGCGAGTGCGGGAATTCTTACTTTAGTCACGCTTGCGGACATAAAGAGTGCCTGGCCGATCTATCTGTTGACTGGCATAGCTGCGGCAGCAACAGCATTTGATTTGCCAGCGAGACAGGCCTTGATGCCGACTCTCGTTCCCACCAAAGAATTCTCGAATGCAGTCAGTCTCAGCATGATTGTATTCAACCTAGCAACCATAGCTGGACCATCCCTGGCTGGTTTAGTGCTCGCGGCATTTGGACCTGCGCTTGTCTACGCGGTAAACGCAGCGTCTTTTCTCGCAGTGATTCTCGCTCTGATGGCAATGCGAGCCAATGCTAAACCCGACGCCGAGTCGCAGGTATCTTCGCGCTTCGGTCTGGCTGCTTTGAAAGAAGGACTCAGCTTCGTTTGGCGAACGCCGATAATCGTGCAAACGATGACGTTGGACTTCGTAGCGACTTTCTTCGCGTCTGCGACTGCATTACTGCCGATATTCGCCGCAGAGATCCTCTTAGTCGGAGCAGAAGGACTTGGTCTTTTGGCAGCAGCTCCGGCAGTCGGGTCAGTGTTTACTGCACTAGTCATGGCGCGTCGTCGCACGTTTGCTCGTCAGGGGCGGCTTGTCATCGGCTCAATAGCAGTATTCGGCCTTGCCACGATAGGTTTTGGTTTGTCGAGAATATTCTGGCTATCACTATTAATGTTGGCCATTACTGGAGCAGCAGACACAGTGAGTACTGTGCTAAGGCAGACCATCAGGCAGTTGGCGACTCCGAATCATCTCCGTGGAAGGATGACCTCGATCAATATGATTTTCTTCATGGGCGGACCACAACTAGGAGAGGTTGAGGCCGGAGCCGTTGCTGCGTTGATTGGTGCGCCTTTGTCAGTTGTTGTAGGTGGGCTCGGTTCAACACTCGCTGCATTTGTAGCCGCTGCTAAAGCGAAATCACTATTAGAGTATGAAGGTGAAAAGACTCTTGAATGATGAATGGCAAGCTGTAGAAACCTCAACGCACCAGCACCACGTGATCGCGCACGTACTTGGAGCTACAGTGCTGGGCCATTTTGTTCATGACGAAACGCTGCACCTGCTATTAGACATCGGTTTTATTTGGACGATGTACCTCGACGGACAAATGGTGCTGTTGCCGCACCCCCTGGCCATTACAGAGCTTCAGATGGATGACGACGCGATTGCAGCTATTAGACGCGACGTTGATCTACTTCTGGCCTACCCTGGCATCCAGCACGAGCTCACGTGGCTAACTCAAATCAACATTGAAATAGTTGAGATCAATTTGTATGCGCGCGGAGATTTGCTTCGATTTGTTCTGTTGGGAGTCGATGAAAGCTTAGAGATTACGACTTCAGTTAGCAGTCGCACCATTGCTGTTCAGATCATTAACAACAACGGGTAGTGGTCAATTGGCAACCACTACCCGATAAATGAACAACTCAAGGAGTTCGCCCTAAGGCATCACTGAAATCTGATTATCTACACTTATTACCCCTTTGATCCGTCGTACCATTCGTTCGACTTCAGTTTTCATATTGTTGTCTTTCACGGTGCCAATGAGGGTTACCTTTCCGTCGAACACCGTGGCCGTGACTCCTAAACCAGAGAATGTGGAATCCTCCGACAGCCGCTTATCGATCTCGCTCTGAATGGCTGCGTCCTTTGAAACGCTACCGCCACCAGACGGCGTCTGCGGATTTACTACGATTGGCGCCTGCTGGACGGGTGCCGGCTGTTGAATCACCACCGGCGGCTGTTGCTGTGGCGCCGGCTGCTGAATGATCGTAGTTTGTGGGACCGGTGCCGGCTGCTGTGTTGCAACATCGGTAGTCGGTTCTGCAGATCGATTGCTGAGTAACAACAACACCAGAATCGTCACCAATGCGACTGCCAACACGACGATGACTCCAACCGTCCCCCCTGAAATTCCTTCGCGTTCCGGAACCCGTACCGCGTGAGACTCGTCGATCTCACGGCGTGCGGTTGGTGTTTCAACGACAACCCTGCTTCTTCTCGCTTCTTGTTCCTCGTATGCCATTATTTGCCTCCTCTAGTAAACAGGTCTTATCGGCCTTGTATAGTGTTTTTAATTACGCGTGTTCCGAGTTCCATGGATCACTTGGTCAGTGCCTAGTCATGCACAGCACTGTTCTCAGTATTGACGTGTCGCACGGCGACTGCGCGCATAGAGATAAGAACCTCCTGCACCAGCGCCTGCGCCGATTGCGGCAGCCTTACTGCCTCCAGCCAAGCCTCCAATCCCGCCGCCCAAAGCAGTTCCGCTTAGCACGGTGCCGAGCTTTCTTGTACTCGGCTTAAAGTGACGCCTTGCTGCGCGGCGGTTGAAAGCGTACAGACCACCGCCACCAGCGCCCATTGCGGCGAGGCTTAACCCTCCGGTCAACGCACCGAGAGCTGCTGCCCCTCCGATGATCGCAACGGTTCTGGCTTTGCGACCAAACTTCGAACGCTTCCGATCTTGGCCCATTGCGGGTGCCACGCTTGAAAGCAGAATGGTCAGAGCTAGCAGTAAGACCGCGAATCGTTTCATGATCTAAACTCCGTGATCAGTTGCCTATTACGGGGGCGGGCATTCGTAGAGCAATCAGTATTCCCGCTAATCGCAAGTTCAGATTCGCAACGATCTCGCGAAGTAATTGAAAGAAAGTCTTTCGGATTGACTGGATCTCAACGCATTTGTCGATAGGCGAACAGACCCCGGGCGTACGCTTTTGGGTCTCATGGTTATTGATGTGGTTTGGGATTGAGACAGGGAGGTTTGTCGCAGATTACACAGATTACGCAGAAAAAAACGAATCAAGATATCGCGAAGGCTTTACTCGTGCTCCTATCTACTGAATCTGTGTGATCAGAGTAATCTGTGGATAATAAGGAATCATGACCACAGCTATCATTCACCATCCCGTCTACGCTGAACACGACACCGGCCCACATCACCCTGAAAATCCATCGCGTTATCACGTGGTGATGGAGTCGTTAAGAAGCGATCAGCAACTTTGGCCGAAGCTCGTGGAGCGTACTGCAAATGAGGCTACACGCGGCGCAGTGCTCGCGGCCCACAGTCCTCAACTCTTCAAAACCATCGCGCGCGTAGTAAGTGAGGGGAGCGGTTATCTTGACGCTGACACGGTCGTCTCGATGCGCTCAATGGATGCGGCGCTGCGGGCGGCTGGTGGAGCTTGCCAGGCGATAGATCTCATCATAAGCGGAGAGGCAGACAATGCGTTTGTTCCCGTTCGACCACCAGGCCATCACGCAACCGAGGAAAGATCAATGGGGTTCTGTCTCTTCAATAACGTCGCAGTTGCGGCACGTTATGCACAGAACCAACATCCTGAGATCGAGAGAGTGGCGATCATCGATTGGGACGTTCACCACGGCAATGGCACTCAGGGGATCTTCTACGATGATCCTTCAGTCTTCTTCTTTTCTATGCACCAATACCCCTGGTATCCGGGCACAGGGAGTCGCGGTGAGAGTGGGATCGGTCGCGGTGCTGGTTACACGATGAACATTCCGCTGAAAGCGCAAACATCCGCAGCAGAGCACACGCGGATGTTCGCTGCAGCTCTTGAGGATATAAGCTCACGCTTTCGACCAGACTTGATTTTGATTTCAGCTGGGTTCGATTCTCACTTGGGCGATCCACTCGGGCAGTTGCAGTTAGAAGATTCTGATTTCATCGCCATGACACGTAACGTGCTGCAATGGGCCAACGAGGCGTGTAACGGCAGAGTCGTCTCGTGTCTTGAAGGGGGCTACAACCTAGATACGTTGGGAGAAACTGTGAGGGCGCACGTGTCCACACTTGACTCAGTCACATAGTTAATACCCACGGACCAATGGAAAGTTTTCCTTTCTAAAGGTAAGTACGTCGAAGACCGAATAGTCCCTCTCGTAGCGTTTAGTATTTGAAAGATATTGTTTGAACGGAAAGTTGCGGTGGAGTACACTCAGGCCCAACTTAAACCGTTCGGAACGCCCCAGTGCCGACAGCGTCACATCTTGCCTGCCGACTAATTTCTGCCACCGGTTTTCGTTGGTCGTTTGCCGAAACACATCTGGAGCGCTCCGAAGAAAAGGGAGCGGAAGCCTCAGTTCTGCTCTGTGGAGACAAAGCGCCATGCCAGACCTAGAAATCACGTGTGCCGAGTGTGGGACGCCTTTCCCTTTCACGGAACGGGAACAGGAATACTACAAGGAACGTAATCTGACCCATCCCAAGCGCTGTAAACCCTGCCGTGATGCACGTCGGTCGAGTTTTGGTGGATCGAGGGGACCAGGAGGAGAACGTCAACGATTTGATATTACTTGCGATCAATGTGGGAAGACTGACACCGTGCCATTTAAGCCTTCAACTGGTCGACCAGTGTTATGCGGCGACTGTTTCTCTGCTAATCGCGCAGCACAGCCGCGACAATAGATCGTCCGGAACGTTTTCACGTCTAATTCGTAACCCAATGTGGCCGGCCAGTTTGGAGGTTCTGGGGCAAGATTTTGATTAGCGAGGACAGCACACCCAGCAAAGTGATGGAGTTTGAAGCTATTCAATTCGAAACGCGAGATTCGGTAGCGGTCATTACTCTGAACCGACCGGACAAACTGAATGCGTTGACCGTTGAAATGGGTCAGGAGGTCATGAACGCGATCAACACTGCGGTGGATGCTGGAGCACGCTCAATGATTATTACGGGCGCGGGCCGTGCCTTCTGCGCCGGGGGCGATCTTCGAGAGATGCAGCGGATGGCTCAAGCGGAGGGTCGCGGTGAGGCATTCTTTGATGAGCCACTGCGGTTATTGAATGAATGCATATTGCTGATTCGACGGACTCCGATTCCGATCATCGCTGCGGTCAACGGAGCAGCATCCGGAGGTGGTTGTAATCTGGCGCTCGCCTGCGACTTTGTTTTCGCAGCAAATAGCGCGAAGTTTAATCAAGCCTTCGTCAAGATTGGCTTAACCCCTGACTGCGGTGGTAGTTTCATTCTTCCTCGACTCGTCGGTTGGAGGCGTGCATTGGAAATGATGATGACGGGAGATGCAATCGGAGCTGAAGAAGCATTGAAGCTAGGAATGATTAATAAAGTCGTCCCCGATGACCAGGTGATGCCTCAGGCGATCGCTCTCGCCGATAGGTTGGCACAATCTCCGACTGCAGCATTAGGTCGAATAAAGGAGCTACTGGAAGCGAGCGCCACAAACGATCTTGAGCAGCAGTTGGAATTTGAAAGAGAGGTGCAGATCGAATCGGGGCAGACAGCGGACTTTCGAGAGGGAGTGGCGGCGTTCATCGAGAAAAGACAACCAAGATTCTCTGGCGGTTAGTGACTACGACGATTTCTGTTGGAACCAAGCCGCCACTCTTGGCGGCTTTCTTTTTGGATCGGTAGTCAATTAAGAAATTTTAAATTCTAAATTTCAAATTCTAAATTTTAAGGACCATGGCGTCTCTTACGTACGTTCAACTTCTCCGTGCCAACCGTTCATTCCGGCGGTTGTGGTTCGGACAGGTCATTTCGGAGCTCGGCAATTGGTTTAACTTCCTTGCCGCGCTCGGATTGGTCCGTGCTGTCTCTCACGGCTCGGCTGAAGTGACCACGATCATGCTGCTCACGCGACTGATACCGTTCACGCTGTCCGCACCTCTAGCCGGAGCCTTTGTCGATCGCTGGTCGAGGCGCACGGTAATGATCGTCACCGACGTCGTGCGTGTTTTTGTTGCGTTGGGATTTCTGCTGGTCCGTCGTCCCGACCAGTTGTGGATTGCATACGTATGCACCGTCCTGCTCTCGTTCTTAGGCGCTTTTTTTGAGGCAGCAAAGAATGCGTCCGTGCCCAACATTACCGGCGAGCGCGACTTGTTGGCAGGCAATGCGCTGATGTTTTCATCTCGATTTCTACTGATGGCGCTCGGCGCTGCACTGGGTGGTTGGACCGCCGCCAATGTCGGCTACAGTGCAGCCTTCATCATCAACGCGATCTCGTTTGTTGTTTCAGCCTATTACGTTTGGTTGATTCCAGAACATGAAACCAGACAGGCCGCTCGCGAACAGATAGACATTGAACAGCGTCTTGGCTATTGGTCTGACATTCGTGAAGGCTGGTCGTACATCGTTTCACACACACCTGTCGCAGCGATCCTCGGTATCAACATACTCTGG
>JBKPAL010000288.1:0-9790 GCA_046726395.1 Acidobacteriota bacterium | reverse complement strand
AGTAGTCGTCTTAGCTGCCTTGATTAATGCACTCAAGCTCGTGAATAAACGGATGGAAGACATCAAGGTAGTAGTGAATGGGGTAGGGGCGGCTGGAGTTGCTTGCACGAAGATCATAATGGCTGCGGGCGTCAAGAATGTTATTGGCTGCGACCAACATGGAGCGCTGTATGAAGGCCGGAAGGAGCGCATGAATTGGGTTAAGGAATGGTATGCGCGCAACACCAATCCGAACGGCGAACAAGGAACCGTGCACGATGTTATCAAAGGTGCAGATGTTTTCATGGGCCTTTCCGTGCCAGGCGTGATTAGCGCAAAAGATCTACAGCAGATGGCATCGGATCCAATAGTTTTTGCGATGGCCAATCCAACTCCGGAGATCATGCCGGAAGAAGCAGCGCCGTACGTCGCCGTGATGGCCACTGGCAGATCTGATTATCCGAACCAAATTAATAACGTGTTGTGCTTTCCGGGTATCTTTCGCGGTGCGCTAGCGTGCCGAGCTTCGAAGATCAATGAGGAGATGAAACTCGCGGCTGCACACGCAATCGCAGGAATCATCGCTCCGGAAGAGCTTCATCCCGAGTACATCGTTCCTTCGGTGTTCGATAAGCGAGTGGCGGAAGCGGTTGCGCGTGAAGTCGAGGAAGCGGCGTACAAAACAGGAGTAGCAAGGAGGGAGCGAACCGTCGCGGATTCACCTTGACTAAGTCGATCTCCGGATCCTCCATGTCGCAAGCGTTCAACCTCTGAATTTAATGGCTCTTTATACTTTCGATGCTAAGGTGCGTAAGTTCTTGGCAATCACAGGCACAATACGTCGTGGAACATCGATAGCCGCCTTGATGTGGCGTGCGTGAGTGAAATGCCCGGCTACATACACGCCTGGCACATTAGTCTCAAATGTATCCGTATCGTAAACCGGAACTTCGGTAAGTTTTCCTGGCTCGGTCTTCACGCCGAGCTTTTTCAAAAGAGTCAGATCGGCGTCACTACCAATCAGAACAAACACCACATCATTAGCAAGCGTCAGGGTGCTGCCCTGGTCCGTGGTTAAAGTAACTTCTCGTTCAGTGATCCTCACAACCTTGTCATAGAAGATCACTCTCAATCGACCTTCCGCGATCTGACGTTCCAGCGGAGTGCGCACCCAATGTTTCATGGCGCCTTGTTTTGGATCGCGATTCTCCCAATCGTCTCGCCAGATCGCCATCGTAGTTCGCGCACCCTCTTCTGAAAGAAACAGGGCGGCTTCGGCTGCGCTGTTGCCACCGCCAACGACCAGTGCATCGCGGCGGACATATGGATAAGGCTCGACGAAGAGATGATGAACTTTTGTTAACTCTTCGCCTGGAACGTTAAGTCTGCGGGGATGGGCCATCGCTCCGATAGCAAACAATACGTTCGCAGTTTCGTATTCATTGCAAGAAGTGCGCACGCGAAAACCATTTCCATCAAGTTGCTCTACATCGATTACTTGTTCAGCCGTATTGATTCTCAGGTTGTTATCCAGCACGAAATGAATGTAGTGCGACAGCAGTTCTTCGCGTGATGGCTTTTCTCGAACTGGTTTGAGGCTTCCTTCACGCATCTCCAGTTCATTTGGCGTAGAAAACAGTGTTCGGCCGACTGGATAGCGCCGGATCGTATCCGCAATCGTTCCTTTCTCGATGACCAGATAATTCAGGCCTTCCTGAGCAGCCGCATCTGCCGCTGACAGTCCGGCTGGTCCAGCACCAATGATTAATAAGTCGAGCTGCTCAGTCATTTTGGAAATCACAAGAAGAGTTCTCCTCGCATAACCACAATTGACGATCCGCCAACACGCACTTCCTCAATCTTACCCGCTTGCCCTTTGACGTCCAGACCAATGCGGCTCCTTCGACCCATGAAGTCGCCTTGTTCGATTACGAATTTGTACCGGTCGTTTTCGGGCTCAACTGAGATAGCCTGGTGATAAATCAAATATGCGCCGAGTGCACCGCAAGCACTTCCGGTCGCAGGATCTTCAGGGATGTTGTCTCCAGGAGCAAACATCCGGGCGTGCGCACGCGAATCGCCGACTTCGATCGTCTCTTTCGTGAACACCAGAAACCCTGTTCCGCCCAATCTTGTGTAGCAGTCCGCCAAGAGACCAGCATTGACCCGACAATCCCGCACGTCAGCAAGCGATCGAATTGGTACAGCCAGGAATGGAAGACCAGTGGAGATGACCTGAATCGGCAAGCTCTCATCCAGCACATCAACATCATGGCCCAATGCGCGCGCAAGTTCGGCTCGCTCATGTCCATCATCAACTTCACCAACAACCTCGAACCTTCCCTGCGTCATTACGACTTGAATGATTTGGCCATCTTTGAACTCTAAGTCAACGGGCAACACACCGATGCCGAGCTCATGTTTGATTTGGGTCCAACCGCTACTACCTTCAGGTAGAGGCACAACACCTTCTCTTGCCAAAGCATTCCATGTTCCGACGACTGGATGACCGGCAAATGGAATTTCCCGCGTCGGCGTGTAGATACGCAGCCGGCGCAGAGATTTGTCGTCGCGCGGAGGAAGGACGAACACGGTTTCCGAAAGGTTCATCTCGCGAGCGATCTTCAACTGCTCATCGTCGCTGATCCCTTCAGCTTCTGGAAAAACCGCCAGAGGGTTTCCTTCCAAAGGCCGATCTGTAAACACGTCGAGTTGAATTAGCTGATACTTGCGCATATTAAGTCACCTTGTAGGGTCGTCCCTCCGTGGGCGCCCCTGTTTTGATTACGCTCGATGGATGCGATAACGATCTCGGGACCGATGGGGCGCCCACGGAGGGACGCCCTTACAACTTTAGTAGACCGCGAAAGACACATTTCTTGACACTCTTTTTGCCGGGTAGTATAAGGCGAGTCCTCGTTGCTTCTAAACTCACGCGCCGCTCACTCCAAAAATGCGTTTCATCTCCCAACCACACCACGTCGAGACCAATTGGAGAATCTATGACTACAAAAAAGAAGACAGCCAAAAAAACTGCCACTAAACCGACCAACACTGCAGCAACTCCTGCACCAACACCGGGAATTAAGATCACTCCGACGACCGGTCCAAAAAAATGTAAACCATTCGTTCTTGAAGTGATGGTCTTCGCACCAGCCTCCGGTTTCAAGATAGAGGTGCTGATTGAAAAGAGTTGTACTCCAACGGCAGACGCTATTTGGAAAATTGTCTTCGACCTGTACAAGAAGCAGTCGACTGGCTCTGGCTTCGATCAGCTTGTTCACGTTTCCTTCACTGGCGGAACGCCAGTCGAACAGAGAGGGATCGAAGCCACTGCGGCAAATGGCATCAACGACAAACAGGCTGACGTGATTGTTAATGAGGCTGGCCCAGCAGTTTTGGACTTGAGAAACGTCGGGACCATGACACCAGCTCAGTTGGAAGCGGCTAAGAAGGAGATCAAGACCTCATCAAGCAAAGTCGCCACGCTTGCACTCTAGTCAACACGGCTGTTTCTACCGGGGAGTCGATGTCCATGTGCTTGAAGAGAGCGGGGGAGTTTTTGGCGCTGTTGCTGGTACTGACGTGGGCCAGTTCAGTACCTGCTCAGTGCGTCGATAGCAGTGAAGTGAACGGCTTTAAAGTACGGTCGGTTAAGTTCAGAACACTGTTCGGTGCGATTCCGAAAGATTTGGAGCAGTTGCTCAAGAGTCATCGCGGCGATTCATACTCTGCAAACCAGGCCAGCAAGTACATCAACGAGATCCGAAACTTCTACGCAACCGATCCCGCTCAGCAGAAGTATGAGGAACTGATCGCTCAAAAGCTCAAGTTGTCGATCAAAGCCGGCCGGACGTGGTTGGAATGTGTAAAGAAAATCGAGCCAGCCGAATGCCAGCATGCGTTGGGTGGGGGAAATGCATCGTGTGTGGATGTCTACATCAGAAGATACTTTGTTGATGTCGACGCACTTGACTCGAGTCCCTACTTCCTACTATTTCCGCGATCAGCTCTAACTGCACTGTACGGGGCCATACCCCGTCCTCTGCTGGCGCTAAATCCAAATTTCGATCTTAATCATGATGATCGTTTTGGTCCTTCAGTCGGGTTGGACACGGCTACTGATCTACTCGACTTGCCAAAGATCTTTGGAAAAGAAGAAAGCAGAACGTCAGTTTTCCCTTCTTCTCCGGTTGAAGCACCTGAACCAAGTCCCGGTGACGTCGAGATTGTGAGGCCAACGTCTGCTACAGCAGTGTTGCGAGATGAAGAGCCGAACATCGAATCAAATAAGAAAGACACAAAGTTGCTTCTGCATTTGAATGGAGATAAGTCTTTAACCCGAGACTTCTACGTGACGAATCCTCGGCTGGCACTAACTCGGACGAACGCGCTTGGGACGATTCAGAATATCGGCCTAATAGCCCAATTTAATGGTGAACACGTGCCACGAGGGGAAGGTGACTTCTTCAGGAACGCCGTTGATGTGGAATTGAACGCAGACCTCCGTATCTCCCGAGGTCCGATTCGGCTGGTGAACATAGGCGGCGCTTATCGGTACTCGCGAGATCGCTTTACTTCTGAAGTGCCGATCTCAGGGCCGACGATAAATTCCGAAAATGGTTTCGAATCCAGGGTCATCGCTGACGGTGCAATAGCGAAGGGATTACTGCGGGGAGCGCTATGGATTGATGGTGGCGCACTGAACGGCAGTCGGGGATCGTACCATCGCATTGCATCGCGCGTTGGATTCGGCAAAGACTTAGTGATCCCCCGTAAGAAAGAGTTCCACGAGATCAGTCCCCCCGAGTTAGGCGGTCGTAAGTGCTGGACCAAGTTTGCGAGTGAACCAAAGACTAATGAGCCGACGGTTGGCATTGAGGTTCTTGCAGGTGCGGGTAAGACGTGGGGTAGCGTTCCCGAGTACTCTCTCTTTTATGGTGGTGCCGCACCGGGTCAATTCCTTTACGATGAGTTGAGTGCGTCTACGCTGACAGATTTTCCAACTGGTCCAATTCTTCGCAGTCAAGGACTACAGGAAGCAGGACTGACACTTCCATCAGGCGGAGTGATCGGCGGCAAAAGTTTCTGGCATGCAAACGTTAACCTGAGCATTCCGATTAGTGCGTGGTCGCGACCGTTGATTCCACACGAGTGGGTGACGGTGTCGCCGCTAAGAGACGACGATCAAGACTTTATCGGCCACATTCCTGCGGGAGCAGATGTATGCCGAGATCTCAAATCGACAGTGAAGACTCTCGTAGGAATAAGCGGAGTGAATCTGATGGTGAATCAGCAAGCGCGTGATCTGCTGACTGACAGTCAAAAGCAAGACCTTCGTCTGCGTAATAAAGAGGATCGGACGCCTGAAGAAGACGCGCGCCTTGCTGCTGCTGAGGCTGCATTAAGCGCAGCGAAGGCGAGGGTCAGACCGGAGATCGAGACGCTTTTCAGGCGGGAGATTCTGCCGGTTACTAACTTCATCGCTGACAACGCGAATCTGTTTGCAGTGAAGCCGCTACTCATGTTTGATGTTGCTCGCCTCGCTTTTTCAGGCTTTGATGACGAAACTCGTTACGCCGCCGGTGGAGGATTGCAGCTTGACATTGTGCTTGCGCGATTCGAGTTTGGTTATGTTGCCGCGCTGAATCGCGCGCCGGGAGACCGTCGAGGGAATTTCGTAGGACGTCTCGTATTGAAGAGATTTTTCTGATCGCTGACCAGCAGGAGGACCAGGTACTTATGCCAGTGTTGAAGAGTGGATCAAGCGGAGACGCAGTAACGAAGCTGCAGACGAAACTTAAGCAGCTCGGATTCAAACCAGGCAAGATCGATGGGAAGTTTGGACCTCGTACCAAGAATGCAGTGCTCGCATTCCAGGAGGCGAACAAACTGAAGGCCGATGGAATGGTTGGTCCAAAAACATTGGCCGCGCTTGAGAAAGCTAAGCCTCCCTCTGTTAGCGGTCTTCTGCAACTCGGAGCTAAAGGACCGGCGGTCACGGACGTACAGAAGCGACTGATCCTCTGGGGTTTTAACCCGGGTAAAGCTGACGGCAATTTTGGTCCAAAGACCGAAGCAGCAGTCCTTGATTTTCAGAAGAGCAGAAAGCTGAAAGCGGATGGCATCGTTGGTCCAAAGACGCTGGCAGCGCTAAATCAGAAACCTAAGCTCGATATTACGAAGAAGAAGATTAAGGTCACGCCCGAGCTTGTTGCCAAAATGTTTCCGGGCGTTCCGTTAATCAATATCCAGCAGAATCTTCCTTTCGTGCTAAAGGCCCTTAAGGAAGCCAAGCTTGCCGATCGGGACATGGTCCTGATGGCGCTGGCGACGATTCGAGCTGAGACAGGAAATTTCACGCCGCTTAGCGAGTTTAAATCCAGGTTCAACACCTCACCTGGCGGACATCCTTTTGATAAGTACGATGATCGGGTTGATTTGGGTAATCGCGGTCGTCCCGACGGAGATCTTTTCAAAGGACGCGGCTATATACAATTGACTGGAAGGACCAACTACGAAGTTCACGGTGCGGCGATCGGTCTGGGAAGTCAATTGGTTGAAAATCCGACGCTGGCAAACCAGCCTGAGATAGCGGCGAAGCTGCTCGCAAGTTTTCTCAAGAGTCATGAAAATCGGATCAGGCAGGCTTTGGCGCTCGGTAATCTTAAAGCTGCACGCAAACTCGTTAATGGTGGCAGTCACGGCCTGACAGTCTTTACAGATACGTTCAGAACAGGCGAGTCAGTCTTTGCCTAAACGACCAGTATCAGCGGATGAGCTGCATTCAGGATTCGGGTATGGAGTCAGTACCATCTCGCAATAGCGGATGCATCAGTTGGCTACACACAGTGTTGGGATCAGCGAGTCATTACCATCCGGGGCGCGTGGATCGATTGGCTACACACAGTGTTGCGATCAGCGGGTCAGTACCATCTCGCGGTAGCGGATGGATCGATCGGCTACACACACCCTGGGATCAGCGAGTCGCGTTGCCTGTCATCGATGCGCATCGTAAAATGCACCAACCTTGCAAGAACAATCCCCAAAAGAAGAACACAAAGAAAACGTGTCTCACTCCTTTCGATCGCAACCGTTGAATCTAGCCGGCATCCTCCTTCCGTTCACTACACCCTTTCACGCGGACGAAGAGCTTGATCTCGAAGGTCTGCGCAGAAACATTCGCCACTGGAACAAGACCGGAATTACCGGCTACGTTGCGTTGGGCTCAACCGGAGAGCGAGTGAATCTCAGTGAGCGTGAGGCACTCAGTTTGGTTGAAGCCGCGAGAGCCGAAGTCGCTGACGAATTAACGTTTATTGTCGGTGCTGGTCAGCAGAGTACGCGTCAGACAATCAATGAAGTGAAGAACGTAGCGTCAGCCGGCGCTGACGCGGTGCTCGTCATTACGCCTAGCTTCTATCGGCCAGCGATCACCGCAACCACTCTCATAAAGCATTATCGCACTGTCGCCGATGCCAGCACTGTACCTGTTGTTCTCTACAGCATGCCGGATCTCACCGGCGTAGTCATCGAACCCGACGTGGTGGGCCAGCTAAGCGAACATCCAAACATCATTGGCATCAAGGACAGTTCGAATGACATCCCGCGCTTCCAACGAATACTTGATTCAGTGCCTGCCGAGTTTAACGTCCTGAGCGGCAACGGAACGGTGTTTTCGGAGGCTCTGGCGGCTGGCGGACGCGGTGCAATCCTCGCGGTTGGCTGTGCAGTCGCAGAACAATGTGTGCGAATTCATCGGCACTTGGAAAAGGGCCAGCAGGCGCAAGCCTTCTCGTTGCAGCGAAAACTGACGCCGCTTGCGCTGGCTGTGACGAAGCGTTACGGTATCGGCGGTCTCAAGACTGCCCTCGAAATTGCGGGGTTGGTTGGTGGAAATGTACGAGCGCCGTTGCAGCTTCCCAACGAAGCAGCCCGTCTTGAGATCGAGCAGTTGCTGAATGCCGTCCTGGCCGATTCGAACAACGAGACTTCATCATCCGTACTGGCTTCGCTGGAGCATTGAGACGTGAGCGCCACAGAATCTGCGTGTTATAGCACTCCTGAAGAAGCCGGTCTGCGAGTTGAAACTCTTCCGTTCGATCGCATTCCTCACCAATCACGTCTGTTTCTGGATTACCTGCGCGACCCGATTGCATTACGAAAGTTCTATCCTTCAGCAGTTCGCTATCACCATCAATTGCAGCCCCGAGTGCCGGAGGTGCTTGCGGCGTATCAAACCGATCGCAATGCGCTTTGCGATGCCCTGTATGAGATGAACTCTGCCTGGGGAGCAGGTAAAGAGACGCTCTCGAATATCGATCTGCTTCGACAGCTTGACTGTATCGCCGTAGTCTCGGGACAACAGGCAGGACTCTTTACTGGTCCGCTCTACACGATTTACAAAGCGATCTCTGCAGTAAAACTTTCGGGGTGTTTGACTCAACGCAACACGCGATCTGTGCCGGTCTTCTGGATGGCCACTGAGGACCACGATTTTCTCGAGGTCGCAAAAGCGGAGGTGATAGGCCGCGACTGTCGACTGACGGATGTATCAGTCAATACTGAACTACATAAAGAAGGATCGCCTGTCGGCCGCGTGACTCTTGATGCACCGATCACGCAAGTCATTGATCAACTCTTTGAACGATTGCCGACGTCTGAATTCACAGACGAAGTGCAAGCCATTGTGCGTGAGAGTTGGAAACCCGGTATCGGCTACGGTGAAGCTTTCGCGCGCATGATGACCAGACTCCTCGGTTGTTATGGCATGGTCCTGCTCGATCCGCTTGATCCAAGACTGAAGAAATTCGCCGCCCCACTCTATGCCGAAGCAGCACGACGTGCTCCGGAAATTGCTATAGCACTGGAAACACGCAGCAAGGAACTTGAAGCCGCGGGTTATCACGCCCAAGTCATGGCCTCGCCGAACTCGTTTCCTCTATTCCTTCACGATGAGCACGGGGCGCGACACGCTATGACGCGAACTGATGACGGTAAGTTCAAGGCGAAGGATGCAGATGTTGCTTACACAGCCGAAGAGTTGGCCGAGATGGCTCTAAATACGCCGGAGCGGTTCAGTCCGAACGTAACACTTCGCGCAGTCGTGCAGGATTATCTTCTGCCAACATTAGCCTACTATGGTGGTGCTGCTGAGATTGCGTACTTCGCGCAAACCACAGAGGTCTATCGCGTACTTGAACGTCCCGTAACACCGATTCTGCCCCGTTCGAGTCTAACCTTGGTTGAGCGTCATACAAGTCGCGTGTTGGAACGATTCAAGCTCACTCTCGAAGATCTGTTTGCGGGGTACGAAGCAGTGTTGGGGAGGGTCGTGGAAGAGCACCTGGGCACTGATACTGCGCAGCGGTTTGTTCAAGCCGAACAGACTTTCAATCGTGAACTCGATGAATTGAGAGAAAAGCTGAGAACAGTTGATCCTACTCTGGCAGACGCAGTGGAGACAGGAAGACGCAAGATCAACTATCAGCTTGAAGGATTGCGCACGCGTTTTCATCGCGCAGAGATCTCGCGAGACGAAACTGCACACAGACAGCTTGAACGCGCTTTCGACCAACTTTATCCGCACAAGGAACTGCAGGAGCGCCACATCAACATCACCTCACTGCTGGCGCGTCACGGGCGTTACGTTGTCGATTGGATTTATAGCGCGGTGAATCTCGAATCGGTCGAACATCAAATACTTTATCTGTAAGTCTTTGGAGTGCGGGCGCGGGGAGCCGCGTTGGCCGTGGAAAGGGTGGGGGAAACAAAAAGGCGCCAAAAGGCCCCCCCCCCAAACCCAAAAAGC
>JBKPAL010000287.1:0-10265 GCA_046726395.1 Acidobacteriota bacterium | reverse complement strand
TACCTCTATCACTACCGTCGTTATGCGGGCCTCGTGCAACTCGCGACCGAGTTCGGAAAGCTCGCTTTCAATAATTTTCTTCCGTTGTGTTGAGTCCGTGTCCGCGCTGAGGGAACGAGTCACGTTCGCCCTGCCGTCAGTAAAGAGCAGGACGACGGGTTCGCCATGTTGCTGTCTATCCTGCTTCACTAATTCTATTGATTGCCATAGGGCCGTAGATAAAGGTGTTCCGCCACCCACAGTAAGCGAGTCAAGCGCACGCTTGGCGCGCAGGATGCTGCGGGAAGGTGGCAAGACTACTTCGGCAACGTTACCGCGGAAAGCGATAACCGCTACGCTGTCACGGTTGATGTACGAATCAGAGAGTATGCCCAGCGCCACTTCCCTTGCCCGATTGATTCGTCTCATCGCCATACTCCCTGATGCATCAATCACGAGTAGGTAAAGTGACCCATGTCGTCGCCGAAATTGTTTGTAGCGAAGCGCGTGTGACGGAAAGGTCCGAGTGCCGTCTGTGGATCGTTGCAAACACAATGCTCGCAGTGTGGCATCGATGGCTACACTGCTGCCGGGCTTCAAAGTAGATGACACATATCTGCCAGACCGGTCATTTAATTGTCCCTTCAGCTGATTCTTTCGTCGGCTGTTTGAGCCAGTAGGACGACCGCGGAAGTTCGTTCGCTCTTTTCTAAAGTCGAACCTGTAGCTGTTATTACCTTGGTCCGGAGACGAAAGCTGAAACTCAGGTGAATTCTCGCGTGTTCGTGTGCCGGCACCGGCTGCTTTCGTGTTTCCGGATTCCTGTTCCGTCTGTTGTGCGGATTTCTTATTTCGATCAGCAACCGCATCAGAGCCCCTAAGGGACTTGTCTGATTCAAAGACCTTGTCTAACGCTTGTTCGATCCGTTCAGAGCTTCCTGTCCCATCGAACGGTTGGCGCCGCAATCTATGACGCAACGCCATTGGTGCTACTCGTTTCACATCCGCCTCACGCACCTTTTTCCGTCCCTCGAAGGCAGCAAGGGCTCGCGCCGCCCGGGTAATCGTGAGTTCGCCACGATGTCCATCAAGGTTTAGCTCAGCACAAAGTTGCGCAATCTTCCGTAGGAGCTCGTGGTCAACTGCAACTGATCCAAAGAGTTTTTGACCTTTGGTGATTTTTCTTCGAAGTTCGTCTTGCTCACTTTCGAACGCAGCTAAAAAACCTTCACGGTCAGACTCGAACCGCTCGCGCCTTTCCACAATCTCGGTCCGTCTATCCACATCGCTTTCTGTTGTTACTTCTACGTTCAAACCGAACCGATCCAACAGCTGCGGGCGCAGCTCACCCTCCTCCGGATTGCCGGAACCGACAAGAACGAACCGGGCGGGATGCTCGAGCGAAATGCTCTCACGCTCAATCAAGTTGCGACCCGTCACTGCCACGTCCAGTAGCAAGTCAACCAAGTGATCTTCCAGAAGGTTGACTTCGTCGATGTACAAGAACCCGCGATTCGCCCGCGCAAGAATTCCTGGCTCGAAAAATTTAGAGCCCGCATTGAGTGCGCGCTCGATGTCGATACTTCCACAAACGCGATCTTCAGTAGCACCTAAGGGTAGATCCACCACTGCCACTCGGGCTTTCGTACTACTCAATTTCTCACCAGCGTCACGTTTTGTCTGGCAATCGACACATAAATTCTCCGCGTCTATCGGATCACAACGATAGCTGCAGCCGCGAACGATTGAAATTTGCGGCAGCAATTCAGCCAATGCACGTACTGCGGTCGATTTGCCGGTGCCCCGATGACCCATAATGAGTACTCCGCCCAGCAAAGGATCGATGACGCTGAGTACAAGCGCTAGCTTCATCTCTTCCTGGCCCACTAGTGCTGTGAATGGATAAGCAGAACTTCGCGCGGATCTGAGCGAGTTGGCCTGGCCGACCTTTTTTGAATCAGACATTTTGTTCGTGCGGGAAGACGGAAGCGCTACCGATTTGGTCGAACTTCTTTTACCGAAAAACCTGACCGGCGGCAAGGCATCAGAAATCGATCGACGCAATTGTGAAGATTGTGTTGCGCCGCACGTCAAAAAGGGAATTATGTGTTGACATGGTTCTTTCTTAGCGATAGATTCCCGCGCACTCTCACGAATTCACTTGCCCAGCTTAAACAATCCCGGCATTTTCACTTGCCCAGTTTTTAAACTGTCCCGGTACTACAACAACGTCAGTCAGTTAACAGTCGCCAACTAACTGTTTCCTGGTCTGGTTTCTCAGTTCGTCCGACCAGCCTTACAAAGACTCAGTACTTTCCAAGGGTTTCCAGCAGGTTTTCACAGTAGGAACCAGGCAGTCGCTTACGAGCAGACTGTTCATTCCTTCTCGACATAAGGTGCCTTCCAACTCCTAGGAGGAGACTCACCATGATTAAACTCGTCAAAGTTTTAGCGTTAGTTCTGTTTGCGGCGGCGTTGGCTTTGCCAATGTGGCTACCTCAAGCCGTCGAAAGTCAGACCGCAACCGAAGCTCTCACAACCGATATGGACGCCAAAACCGACGACTTGTTCAACGGATTCGGAGCCCTGGGTTCCCCCGTAGACGAGTGTGTGGCTGATCCAGTACCCCCAAATGAAGAACGTGGCACCGGTACTTTCCGGGCCAATCAATTTATTTTTTCCGAACGCGAAACTGTGGCTGATGGGCTTGGCCCAACCTACAACGATGTCGGTTGTGTTGAATGTCATCAGTCTGTCGACGTAGGTGCGTTCGGCCAACAGGAGGAATTTCGCGCTGGTCACATCTCAAGTGGCGCTTTCGTCGATGCGCCGGGTGGCCAACTGGTCCACGCGCGTGCGACAGACGCTGATATCGTCGAACATATCTCCACGGCGGAAAACGTCAAGACCTTCCGCATTACCCTTAGTACCCTCGGCGACGGTTTCGTTGAGTGCATCTCTAATACAACGTTGCAAAATAACGTTGCCGCGCAGCCCGATGGGCAAAGAGGAACTCTGACAACCGTCCCAGTAACAGAAGCCAACAACGCGCTGAGAATAGGACGATTTGGCTGGAAAGCGCAGCACGCCAGTCTCGTGTCATTCTCGGGCGATGCCTACCTAAATGAGATGGGCATAACGAATCCATTCGATGGTTTCGGAGGCAGAAGTTCTTCAGACCCGAACGCCGGAAAGAATGAGAACCCTGCATCGACAGCGAATGGTGTCATTAACGTCGGTTTCGGAACAGGTTTCGATCCGGTAGCCGATCCCGAAGATGATGGAGATGATGTATTGGCATTTGCTGACTTCATGGCCGCCACGCGAGCTCCACGTCGTGGTCCAATAACTGCACAGGTAACCACCGGAGCCGCAAGATTTGATTCAGTGGGCTGCGACGTCTGCCATACTCCGACGTTCACAACGGCAGCGCCCAACACTCTGATTAATGGCGGAGCATTCAGAGTGCCCGCGGCTCTTGGAAGCAAGATAATCCATCCCTTCAGCGATTTTGCGCTGCACGATATCGGAACCGGGGATGGCATCGTCCAAAACGGCGGACAAGGAACCGCCAACATGATGCGGACGCCACCACTTTGGGGAGTCCGCGCTCGCAACCGATTTATGCATGAGGGTGAGACGGTAACGATCACTGACTCCATTCAGCGTCACGCTGGTCAGGCTACCGCCGCACGAAATGCTTTCAACGCTTTGTCCTCTAGTGACAGAGCTGCGCTCGTAGCCTTCGTCCTATCCCTATAAGGAGTATGGCGAAGGCACTTTAATTGAGGCTCGCTGGGCCGCTTAGGCCCGGCGAGCTTCCTTCCTAACCCCGCAATCAAAAACTAATTTCAGTTGAGTGCTGTTCAGCAATGAGGAATACCTCTCTCTCTAAGTCACCCTGTACTGCAATGAACTCTTCAAATGGAGTGAGATTGATGAGATCAGTTTTGACCCACAAACACTTGCTAGAACAGGTCTATTCGATTCTTGTGGTAGTTGCCTTCGGTGCGCTTCTGCTCGGCATAGTCACTTTATCCGGATGTGCGCGGTCTGAACCTCGAATCGTAGAAGCACCGCCCGCGTTTCAGCCGAGCCCTTCACCGCCCCCTCCTGACCTGCCAAAGTTGCCGGCGCAACTCACCGAAGTTCACGCGGTCGTCAAACGCGTGTTCAAGGACGCTGCAGATCTTGATAAGAACCGCGACCTAAATTACATCGTGGGAGATTTCAACGGCGATCGATCTCAGGACATCGCGGTTATCATCAGGCCCGCAGTAGGACAGATTGATGAGATGAATCAACAGTTTCCACCATGGATTCTAAAGGATCCGTTTGTGCAGGCTCGTCGGGACGGGTCGGTCTTGAGCATAGACGAGAATGAGACGCTGTTGGCAGTGATTCATGGAAACGGAGCTAACGACTGGCGAGATCCGGAGGCAACGCAGACCTATCTACTGAAGAACGCGGTGGGGTCCAATATAAAAAGGCAGTCACGAAATGAATTCCTCGCGGCGAACGCCGGTAAGCGACTGCCGCAACTTCACGGTGACCTGATCGGACAGGTGCTGAAGGGCACATCTGGATACCTTTACTATTCAGGTGCGACTTACTCCTGGTATGACCCTGCAACATACAAAGGCGAACCTGAACTTCGGCTGGTCCATCGTGGTGCAGGACTTAAAGGCAAGAACTAAGTTCGATTAAGAGAATCTAGTGGAGTAAATAATATGCGATTCAAGAATTCACTGTTACTGCTTGCTACACCTCTTCTTCTTGCCGGCAGTCTTGTGACGCCGGTCACAGACTCGGCGAGTTCCTTTGTTGCATATGAAAAACCAAAACCGGCGGCTGTTGACTTGATTACTGCGGAAGAACTGAAGGCTAAACTGGACAAGAACGAAGCAGTCACGATTATCGACGTACGTTCCACCAATTCTTTTGCAGACAGCGAAAGCACCATTAAGAATTCAATTCACGTCAAGGTCAGAAGGCTCAAACAGCGACTTACGCAGGTGCCATTGAAGAACGTATCTCGTGATAGCGAGGTGGTCACTTACTGCGCTTGTCCGAATGACGAAGCAAGTATCCATGCCGCAGAGATTTTAAAGTCTGCAGGTTTCAAACGAGTTAGGGTGTTGAAGGGAGGTTGGCAAGCTTGGGTGAACGCGGGGGGAAAGGTTCAAGCTAAACCGAGAGGAATGTAGCTTTCGTTTTGCGTCTTCCTCACTTTGGTAAATGACAAGCTCGACAAATCTCGGCTATCATTTTTCTCATCAGTCCTATTTTCTTGTCACCGAACGAATTTGCCTAACGAGAACCGGCGATGCTAGAAGCCACGAATCTGGGATGTGTACGTGGTGACCGCCGTCTCTTTCGTGACATCAGCTTCTCTTTGTCTCCCCGAACATTTTTGCAAGTTACTGGGCCGAACGGCAGTGGCAAGACGAGCCTGCTCAAAATCATTTCTGGGTTATTGGCTCCCACAGAAGGTAAGATTGAATGGAATGGACAGGACGTACGCGCGCTGGGTGAAGAGTATTTTTCCTTCCTAACTTTTGTTGGTCACCGAAACGGAATTAAGGAAGAGCTTACGTCGGTTGAGAATCTTCGTATCGCAAGTGGGCTTTTCGGTATACAGCTTGCAAAAAAAGAAGCACGAGACGCGCTAGCCCGCATGGGACTAAAGGGTAGGGAGCAACTACCCACTCGTTTCTTGTCAGAAGGACAACGTCGCCGATCAGCGCTGGCTCGACTCTTAACTGCCAAGTCAAGTCTCTGGATACTTGATGAGGTGCTTACCTCATTGGACAAGGCAGCCAGTCAACTAGTGAAGTCAATCATTGAGGAGCATTTAGAATCAGGGGGAATGGCAATAGTTGCGACCCACCAGGAACTTAACATCACCGCGGGTTCGTTTCAGCGGCTCGAACTTGCATAGTGAGTGCCCCGTCCACCTTATCAATGTTTCGCTGGATCGTCGTGCGCGATCTTACGTTGGCCTGGCGACGACGCGCCGACGTTCTTTCGACGGTTTTCTTCTTTGTAATCGTCGTCAGCCTTTTTCCGTTTGGCATCGGTCCGGAGATGCAGTTACTCCGCGCCATTGCTCCGGGCGTGGTGTGGGTCGCTGCTCTACTGGCGTCGATGCTTTCATTAGGTCGACTGTTCGCTACGGATTACCCAGATGGCACGCTTGAGCAGTTGCTGATTTCGCCGCAACCTCTGTTTCTGGTGGTGCTCGGTAAAGTTCTGGCGCAATGGCTCGTGTCTGAAGTCCCGTTGGTTTTGTTGGCGCCCTTGATTGGCATTCAGTTTGGACTAGAAGCAGACGCGCTGTTCATGTTGTCGTTGTCGTTGTTGATTGGCACTCCCGTACTGAGCTTGATTGGCGCGATTGGTGCAGCATTGACACTCGGTTTGCGCGGCGGTGGAGTGTTAATCGCCGTACTAATTTTACCGCTGTACATTCCAGTGCTCATCTTTGGTGCTGGAGCAGTCGAGGCAAGCATTATGGGTACCAACCCGTTGCCACATCTTTATCTGCTTGCTGCGTTGTTGGTATTGACGATTGTGTTTTCGCCTTGGGCTACGGCGGCAGCGTTGCGGATCTCTCTGGAATGAAAAGATTGGTCTTTGGTATTGGTCAGTTGTCAGTTGCCGGTTGTTAATTGTTGTTAGCAGCAGTATTCGCGTTGTTTCGTCTTATTTTTAGTGGATTGTTTTCACTGCAGCGTGGTGCAACCGATCCACGAAATAGAACGAATAACAAACTAATCGAAGACCAAAGACATCATTAACATTCATGTCTACGCGAAAACTCTACAAATACGCATCACCTGCTGTGTTCTATCCCCTCGCCGGTAAGCTCATCCCCTGGTTTGCCATCCCGGCGACAATTCTCTTCGTCGTTGGTCTGTATATTGGCTTCTTCGTTGCACCCACTGACTTTCAGCAGGGTGACGCATATCGCATAATGTTCATCCACGTGCCAGCGGCTTGGATGGGAATGCTCCTTTACGTGTTGATGGCCTTTTATGCCGGTATAGGCTGGGCTTTCAATGCGCGACTATCGTCGATGATGGCGTCGGCTCTGGCAGTCACTGGAGCGATGTTTACGTTTCTTTCGCTTGTAACAGGATCGTTGTGGGGTAAACCGACGTGGGGCACCTGGTGGGTTTGGGATGCAAGGATGACTTCAACCTTGATTCTTCTGTTTCTCTATATAGGCTTCATTTCATTGCAGGCAGCTATTGACGACACTCGACGCGCCGATCGAGCGGGTGCATTACTAGCTTTGGTAGGTGTAATAAATGTTCCGATCATTTACTTCTCCGTTAAGTGGTGGAATACATTGCATCAGGGTGCGACGATTCGATTATTGGGAAAGCCAACGATCGCACGCCCGATGCTCGCAGCATTACTCATCATGCTTGCCGCTTGCTGGCTTTACTCGGTTGCCGTAGTTCTCATTAGACTGCGTTGCATTATTCTCGAGCGAGAACAGAACGCGTCAGCCGTAGCGGAGGTTGCAGCATAACTATGGATTGGGCACACTTTTTTTCTCAGGGTGGTTACGCTTTTTACGTTTGGGGCTCTTATCTCGTTGCCTTTGTTCTCATCGGTGGCGAAGTGGCCTTCTTGCTACACCGAAAGAAGAACCTCAATCGAGCTTATGATGGCTCTCGCAGAAACGAAGACAAATGAAAACACGTCATAAAAGGCTCGCATTCATCACATTAGGACTCTGCGGTTTGGGCATCGCAGCCGCGCTTGTCTTAAGCGCATTCCAAAGCAATCTGGTTTTCTTCTTCAGTCCTTCGCAAGTCGTAGCTAAAGAGGCTCCGGTTGGCCGGACATTTCGTGTAGGCGGCCTGGTAGAAAAAGGTACTGTCAAACGAGATACCGACGGGTTGACCGTTCGGTTCGTTGTGACTGACACGGCGCAGAGTATTCCCGTAGTTTACAAAGGGATATTGCCCGACCTTTTCAAGGAGGGGAAAGGTTGCGTGGCCCAGGGAAAGGTCGGTGCGGACGGCGTGTTTTATGCTGATCAGGTGCTGGCAAAACACGACGAGAACTACATGCCTCCTGAAGCTGGCCACGCAATCGACAAAGCAAAGCACGCGCAAGACGCAGCCAAGACTGTAGTCCCGCAGTAACCAACTTCGATCTGCACAAGAACCAAACTCAGCAATGATTCCTGAGATCGGACAATTTGCCTTAATCATCGCTCTACTGTTGGCCGTAACTCAGTCAACACTTCCGCTCATCGGAGCTGCTCGTCATAAGCAAGACTGGATTGCACTTGCCGCGCCTGCCGGGCAAGCTCAGTTTATCTTCGTGGCCATCGCCTTCTGCTGTCTCGGGTATTCTTTCATTAACAACGACTTCTCGGTCTTGAACGTCGCTACAAATTCAAACTCGCGACTCCCTCTTCATTATCGTCTGGCGGCTACCTGGGGATCACATGAGGGCTCACTTCTGTTGTGGACCCTTATGCTCGGTCTCTGGACTGTCGCGGTATCCTTGTTCAGTAAACACCTTCCCGAAGAGATGGTCGCGCGAGTCTTGAGTGTAATGGGAATCGTCAGCGTCGGATTCTTGTTATTCATGCTGCTCACATCGAATCCATTCGCCCGACTCCTACCTGCAGCTGCTGACGGTCGCGACCTGAATCCACTATTGCAAGACCCCGCGATGGTTGTACACCCGCCGATGCTTTATATGGGTTACGTGGGCTTCTCAGTCGCATTCGCCTTTGCGATCTCAGCTTTAATAAGTGGACGACTGGACGCAACCTGGGCGCGCTGGTCTCGACCATGGACCACAGTTGCGTGGATGTTTCTTACGTGCGGAATTGCGCTCGGTAGTTTTTGGGCCTACTACGAACTGGGTTGGGGAGGCTGGTGGTTCTGGGATCCGGTTGAGAATGCCTCGTTCATGCCGTGGTTAATCGGCACGGCTTTGATCCACTCGTTGGCCGTAACCGAAAAGCGCGGCGGGTTCAAGAGTTGGACGGTGTTGCTGGCGATCGCTGCATTTTCGCTAAGCCTCCTCGGCACATTCTTAGTGCGCTCGGGAGTACTTACTTCGGTTCATGCGTTTGCCACGGATCCAAAGCGAGGGATTTTCATTCTCGCTTTCCTCGCTGTAGTCATTGGAGGTTCGTTGCTGCTGTATGCGTGGCGTGCGAAGAACGTAGGACTTGGAAGCAAGTTCGAAGTCGTGTCCCGCGAATCTTTTCTGCTTTCTAATAATGTCTTACTAAGCGTCGCCGCAGGCTCGGTGCTTCTTGGCACGCTGTATCCATTGATTGTGGATGCACTGGGAATGGGTAAGCTTTCTGTGGGGCCACCTTACTTCAACAGAGTCTTCGTACCGTTAATGGTTCCCGCAATGTTCCTAATGGGAATTGGTCCAATCGCACGATGGAAGAAAGCTAGTTTGCCCGAATTGGCAGTACGACTGCGGTGGGCATTCCTCGCCAGCCTGGTCGCAGGTCTATTACTTCCTTTCGTTCTGGGCGAATGGAAACCAACTGTTGCTCTGGGCCTTTTGCTCGCGTTGTGGATCGTGGCAACGGCTGCTTTGAACTTGCGGGAACGAGTGAAGATTACTTCGGGTCAGCTCACTGTGTGGCAGAAGTTGCGAATGCAGACGCGTAGCTACTACGGAATGCATCTGGCTCACATAGGCGTCGCCGTCTTCATCGTCGGCGTCACGCTGGTGACAGGATACGAGGCTGAAAAAGACGTGCGCATGACGGCCGGCGATACCGTGACCGTAGGCGGTTATATCTTCCGTCTGAACAGTGTGAGAGAAGTCCAGGGTCCGAACTACGTAGCAGCACGCGGCGAAGTTGAAGTGATCAAGAACGGCGAATCGATTGAAAAGATGTATCCAGAGAAACGGTCGTATCTCGCATCCGGAAATGCTATGACGGAAACGGCCATCGATACTGGTCTGTTTCGTGATTTGTACGTCTCGTTAGGCGAGCCACTTGGCGATGGTGCGTGGAGTGTTCGTGTCTATTACAAACCTTTTGTTGATTGGATTTGGGGTGGCGCCGTGTTGATGGCATTGGGCGGCGGCCTGGCTCTTTCCGATCGACGCTACTTGCTCGCCGCACGCAAAGAACGTGAGGTGAAGACGGTCGCGGGAACCGACGATTCGGTACCGTCACTTGCCGCTGCTTCAGTTCAAGCCGAGCCATAAAGAGTTCAACTAGTTATGTCGCGTTACCTGGTTCCGTTAGCAGTTTTTGGAGTGCTCGTGGTCTTCCT